>CAMKMK010000173.1 GCA_946413885.1 uncultured Prevotellaceae bacterium | reverse complement strand
GATCATCGATACGTCAAAACACGTTGGTCATGCGAGCCAGGTGACGTCTATATCCGTCGTGATGTGGAGCTAACTGCCGACCAGTTGCAGGAAGACCTTTATCTGAAATATTCTCACGATGATGTGTTCGAACTTTACGTGAACGGCACGGAGGTGGTGAATACTGGTTTCACGTGGGTTGACAATGTGGTACTGCATCTCAGCGATTCTCTGAAGAGTCTCTTCCACGAGGGTCGCAACGTCATCGCTGCCCATTGCCATAACACGATAGGCAGCCAGTACGCTGACTTTGGATTGTACAAGAACGTGCGTCCTGAAGGCGTGATTGCTGAGCCAGCAGTACAAAAGAGTGTTGACGTGCTTGCCACCAATACTTACTACACCTTTGTCTGCGGCCCTGTGGAACTTGACGTGGTTTTCACTGCCCCCATGCTGATTGACGACTATGACCTTCTTTCCACTCCTGTCAACTACATCTCTTATCAGGTGCGTTCCACTGACAGAAAGAAACACGACGTGCAGTTCTATCTGGGTGCTACCCCATTGCAAAGCGTGAACCATGAGTTCCAGCCCACTATCAGCAGCATTGGAGAAAAAGAGGAAATAAGGTACGTGCGTACGGGTACCATCGAACAGCCCATCCTTGCCAAAAGCGATGATGACATCTGCATCGACTGGGGTTACTTTTATCTGCCAGCCATCAATGGTGATGTGTCGCTGACACGAGGTGGTGAGGCTGAGACTTTCTTTGCTGAGACAGGAACTCTGCCTGTGACAGACACCACCATCGTGGCACGTTCGCCAGGAGAGATGCCCACACTGGCTTTCTACAACGACCTGGGCAAAGTGAAGACCGCCAGCAGTTATGCCATGGTAGCTTATGATGAGGTGTGGGACATCGAATATATGTACAAGCACTACAAGGCATATTGGGCCCACAACGGTCAATTCTCCATCTTTGATGCCTTCCGTCGCATGGGCGAAAGATACCTGGACGTCATGAGACGATGTCGCCAGTTGGACGCCAAGATTTATAAAGACGGTAAGGCTGCAGGAGGGAAAGAGTATGCTGAACTCCTGAGTGGCTCCTATCGTCATGTCATCGCTGCCCACAAGCTGTTTCAGGACGACGAGGGTCACCTGCTTTGGTTCTCGAAGGAGAATGACTCCAATGGTTGTGTAAATACCGTTGATGTCACCTATCCTTCTGTTCCGCTGTTCCTTCTCTACAATCCTGAATTTGTGAAAGGCATGCTTACCAGTATCTTCGAGTACAGCCTTAAAGGGTGCTGGACACGTTCTTATCCCTCACATGACTTGGGTACCTATCCCTTGGCCAACGGACGTTTCAATGGAGATCAGGGCATGCCTGTCGAGGAGGCTGGCAATATGTTGATACTGAGTGCTGTATTGTGTGAGATGGATGGGAACACGAAGTACGTGGAACCTTATTGGGAACTGCTCACCACGTGGGTGAAGTATCTTCAGAACTATGGCGTAGATCCTGAGGATCAGCTTTGTACGGACGACTTCACAGGTCGTTTGGCCCACAACTGCAACCTGTCTGTTAAATCCACTCTTGGCATCATGGGCTACAGCAAGCTGTTGGCTTTGCGTGGAGACAAGGAAGGTGCTGCTGAATATGAAGCTTTGGCTCGCCAGATGGCGAAGGAGTGGGAAGAGAAAGCTCGTGATGGTGACCATTATCGTCTGGCCTTTGACCGTGCTGGCACGTGGAGCCAGAAGTACAACATGATTTGGGATAAGCTGTGGGGCACACATCTCTTCTCTGACGAGGTGGTAAAGACGGAGCTGGACTATTACCTGACGAAGCAGAACAAATACGGATTGCCACTCGACTGTCGTGCTGACTTTACCAAGAGCGACTGGGTGATGTGGACTGCTGCGATGTCTCCTGACACAGAAACGTTCCGTCGCTTCCTCATTCCTCTTTACGATTATGTCAACGAGAGCGACAGCCGTGTGCCCATCAGCGACTGGCACGATACGAAGACAGGTAGCCGTGTACGCTTCAAGGCTCGTAGTGTGATTGGTGGTTACTGGATGAAAGTATTGGTGGATAAACAGAAGAAGTAAAGCGACTCGACGCCTCTACTCATTCTCCTTAGCAGATGAATTTCCTGAGGGCATTTGCCACTCCATCCTGATCGACAGCATCTGTGACATAGTCAGCTTGCGATTTCACGTAATCGTTGGCATTTCCCATCGCTATGCCCAAAGCAACGTGTTGCAGCATCTCTATGTCATTTCCCCCATCTCCAAAGGCCATCGTTTCCTGAAGATCGATTCCCAGATGCTGGATGACAGCGTCGATGCCTGTGGCCTTGCTGTTTCCGTGTGCAATCACATCAGCAAAGGCAGGATGCCAGCGATGAGCTGTACAATGGGGGAGAATGTCGTTCATCAGTTGGGGTTCCTCTTGTTCAGTGAAGAACGCGATGATTTCCAGCACGTCCATCTTCAAAGCTTCCTCAGCAGGAGCCATTTCATGAAGAGGCACCTTCAACGTGTTGTAAACGATGCGTGATTCTTCGTTGTGACAAGTCAGGAAAGCTCGATCAGGAGAAGTGAAGGCAACAGGCATATCGTTCTTCTGGCAGAACTCCACCATGCGATGCAGATCTTCCTGATCGATGGATTTCTTGTAGATGGTCTCCCCATTGCGCATCATGCAATGTGCTCCTGTAAAAGAGATGATGCCATCGTATTCCATTTCCTCCAGGTTGTCGATAAAGGGCAGGGGACGACCTGTCGCGATGAAGACCTTAATGCCTCGCTTGCGTGCCTCGTGTACAGCCTCGAGAGTGGATGCTGGTATGCCATGTTTCTGGATAGAGACCAGTGTGCCGTCGATATCGAAGAAGATTGCTTTGATGTTCATGCGTTGATTCTCGATTCTTTAAGGTTAGGAGAAAGCCTCCACTTCAGCAGAATAATGCCCATAGATGTATTCCACCACCAATCGTCCGTATTTCCCTTGTTGGGTCATCAGTTGTGCCACCATGCCCATCGTCATTCTCCAGTTGATCTCGATACAGGGACAGACACCTTCGTGGCACAGCATCATGTCAATGCCTACAGGGCCACGATAGTTGAAACGTGTAAGATACTGCGTCCACCATTGCCTGATCTCCACCAACACTTGAGGGGGAATGTATTGCATAAGCCATTGAAGTTTCTGTCCTTCTGGAGCCACCCAATTACCCAGATAGGCTCCTGCCTCGTTGGTGTAGAAGAGTGAAAGTCCCCTGTATTCCACACCGCCTTGTCCGTCGAGCCAGAACTCTAATGCGAAGTCGCACAGACGTTGCAGGAACTCCTCCACGATGATACTTCCTTGCTGATGTAGGATATGCTGGCACCAGCCCTCCAGATTGGGTGCCTCGCTCGTCATCAGTCCTCGTCCGCTGCTGCTCCAGGGAGACTTCAGCAAGGCTTTGGGGTACTGACTGATCGCTTGGTGTATCTCCTCCATACTCGAGCAAACCTGGGTATGTCCACACAGAAGTTCGCCAGCCACCCCATCGATTCTCATCTGGGCCAGAGCTTCCACAGCTGTTCTGCGGTTTGAGAGTTGGCGTATCCGCTTCATCTGTTCCTCTGTAGGAAGAAACTCGTCTGTCACACCTGCCTGACGCAATTGATGAATGAGAGCAGGACTCCATCCCCAAGGTAGTATCTCGTCGCCTGGATGCAGCTCGAGTTTCTGTTTGCCATCCCATACGATATCTTCCTCCTCAGCCCACCATTGTGGCAGCCAGTACAGTTCGTCTCTCATCTGCCGTATGATGGCTGGTGGAGTGTATCCTGGTTGGCCGTCAGCCAGCGCCATATCGTTCTCAGGATTGAAAATGTAGAGTTTCACGTTGCAAAGATACGTATTTTATTTTGTGGGTACGCAAAAAAGCCGTAAATTTGTCAAAAGAAAACAAAACCTGTAAAATGAGACAAAGAATAGATTGCTTTATCCCTTGGCAGAGCGACGATCAAGTTGCCCAGACCTTGCAGCAGTTGCGCCAGGATGAAAACGTGGCAGAGATTCATTTCCTTAAAGAGGATGGGCCAGGCAACACGCAGACTCTGGCGTGGATTGCTCAGCGTGCGCAGGCCGACTATGTTCTGCTCTATACGAAATACGATACCTTGCAACTGGGTTATCATGCCTTGACTCGTCTCCTGACGATTGCCCAAGACAGCCAGGCCCTGATGCTTTATGCTGATCATTACATTGTGACGCCTGATGGAACACGTAGTCCCATGCCTCTGATTGATTATCAGTTGGGTTCCGTTCGTGATGACTTCCAGATGGGTTCTGTTCTGCTCTTGCGCACCAGCATCCTCAAGGAGTACATAGAACAAGAGGACATCCATCCCTATTGCTATGCAGCGCTCTATGACCTGCGCCTCTTCATCAGCCGCCAATGTCTGCCCCTCCATGTGGATGAGTTCCTCTATACTGAGGTGGAACAGGATACACGCTTGAGCGGACAGAAACAGTTTGATTACGTGGACCCTCGAAACCGTTCACGCCAACTGGAGATGGAGCATGCCTGCACTTGTCATCTTCGTGCCCTGAATGCCTATCTGCATGGCGACGAGTTCGATGAGGTGAAACTGCAGGAAGGAACGTTCCCTGTCGAGGCAACTGTGGTGATTCCAGTCAGGAATCGTGTGCGCACCATCGAGGACGCCATCCTTAGTGTTTTGCAACAAGAGACCACCTTCCCCTTCAACCTGATGGTGGTGGACAATGGAAGCACGGATGGAACCACAGAAGCCATTGATAAGTTCAAGGGTGATGAGCGAGTGATCCATATCCTTCCTGATCGTGGTGACCTGGGCATAGGCGGATGCTGGAATATGGCTGTTCATCATCCTCAGGTGGGACGTTTTGTAGTGCAGCTCGACAGCGATGACCTCTACAGCAGCCCGCAGACACTCCAGCGCATGGTAGATGCTTTCTACGAACAGGG
>CAMKMK010000172.1 GCA_946413885.1 uncultured Prevotellaceae bacterium | reverse complement strand
ATCCAAGAACAAACACTTCTATTGAATCCAGCCTCTTCCTTCGAAAAATGTCATAAGGCTGATTTCCAACAACTGGAACCCTGTGTAGGACAAGGAATGGTGGAATGTTCCAATACTTGTGGACGAGGCCGTTATCATCTTTATTATAAATTTTTCTCCAGCGTTCCTTTCGAGATGGAAACACTTGAAAAAGGAATGCGAAAATTAACTTTTCCCACCAACACAACAAAAGAGTTAGAGATACGCATCGTGGTTTCCACAGGGTTGGAAAGTGAATTGAGACAGATTGATGCACTCAAGGTTTGGAGCGAGGATGCACATTCCATCGCTACTCAAGCAAAAAAAGAATGGGCAAGCATCCTAAATAGCATAAGGGTGGAAGGTGGCACAGAAGATCAGAAGACCATTTTCTATACTTCTCTCTATCGCACATTCCATAGCCCTTTCCAGATAACAGGCAAGACTTTCCGCAACTATTTAGGTACAGATGGGCAGGCTCATACTGCAGAAACTGGTTCTGAGTACTACAGCAGTTGGTCACTTTGGGACACTTACCGCACAAAATTCCCTCTCATCACTCTTCTTCAACCCAAGCGTAGCAAGGATATTATGCAATCCCTCGCACAACTTTACATAACTGGGAAAATGGACTGGTCCACTCCTTACGAATGCACGCCTACCGTCAGGACGGAACATGCTATTGCTACTCTTCTGGATGCATACAGGCAAGGAATTGCCATTCCCAATCTGAGCAAGGCATATCCTGGCATGAAGAGCGAGGTGGAAAATCTCTCGCTGAAATCACCTGACCAATGTTTGGAAGCGGCAGGAGATTTCTGGGCTCTTAGCGAATTGGCTCATGAAATGAGATTGCACGAGGATGCAAGCAAATGGAAAAAGCGAGGAGAGGAAATCTTCGACAGCATCTGGCCTCGCGAATTCATGAACATTGACAGCACATATACCAAGATGCGCGGGAATGGTCTGTATCAAGGTACTCGATGGCAATATCGGTGGGGCGCTCCCATGTATCTCTATCGCATGGAATCGTTTGTGGGAAAGAAGGAACTGGGTAAACAGTTGAAAACTTTCTTTGAACAAGAACTTTACAACCAAGGCAATGAACCTGACATTCATGTTCCTTTTCTTTTCGGACGTTTGGGAATGCCGAAAGAGACAGGGAAGGTTGTTTATCCTCTGAGTCAAGAAATCATAACACATCGTTACGGTGGCAACGATGCCTACCCTACTCCTTACGTTGGTCAAGCATTCGTGAATGCTCCACGAGGATATTGTCCAGAAATGGACGAAGATGATGGTGCTATGAGTGCGTGGTACGTTTTTTCATGTATCGGCATGTATCCCACTATTGTAGGTGAGGCAACCTACGACCTCTTTTCTCCCATCTTCGATCGAATAACCATCCAATTGGACGAAGAAGGGAATCGCTTACTCACCATCCGCACAAAAGGAAGAACTCATCCAAAACAGTCTCTAAAGAAAGTTTCTTGGAATGGTAAATCATTAAAGAACTTTCAAATCAAGCATGAGCAATTAAGAAACGGAGGAGAGTTAGTGTTTTACTATTAGGATTTTGCCGACAAATATGACAGCAACGTCTTGTGGATAGGATCTAAGGAAAGGATATCAGGGTTCCCAATAAGAATTATCTGTTCACGAGCACGTGTGAGAGCCACATTAAGTTTACGATCTATACAGATACCATCCTCTTCAAAGGATTGACTACAAAGGAAATCCAATTGATAAGGATATTGTACTGTGAATCCATAGATAATGACATCACGCTGACTACCTTGATAACGTTCTACTGTATCAATGGTTATATCGGTAAGTTCTGGAATCTGGTATTTTGCCAACATGCGTCGAACAACTGCAATTTGATGACGATAGGGAACTATCACACCTATCGTTTCATCGGGTAAAAAAGGACAATCATTATTAGAGTACAGTAGGTACACCTCATAGACCACCTGAGCCACCATATTTGCCTCCACCTCATTTACTTTAGGAGAATCGCTATGGACAGGACGTTTTGCAGGAAGAAAGAGGACACGTTGAAGAGCCAATCTTTGCTGTAAAGCATTCTTCTCATCCACTTTAGGAAAATTCATATTTGCCAACTGATGAGGAAGAGGAATGGGAGTCAGCTTACCATCATAAAACATCCGATTAGCGAATTCTGCAACTTCAGGATGCATACGACCTTGATTAACAAATCGGAAAACAAAAGGAGAATCTCCTGTGGGAAACCATTTCTGCTGCATACGCAACAAACGTTGGAAGAGGGACTCTCGACAATCAAATAATCCTATCTCATTGAGGTTGGGATCTGTTACAACAGAATCATCGCTATCCTGCTGAACCACTGCGGGCAACTGTTTATGATCACCAATGAGAACAAAACGACGAATGGCATTTCCAGACACTCCTCGAGCACAAAGAATACCCAACAAATGAGGCTCTAAGATCTGAGAAGCTTCATCAAAGATAGCCAATCCAAAAGAACGAAGAGCAAACAGGTCTTGATGCCCCATCACGGTAGTTGTTGTGCCCACGAAAACAGGTATCTTTAGAAGAAGTTCGCGGATTTGATTAATATGCGTACATTTCTTTATACGATTTGACAACAAATAAGGACGATATGCTTCCAAGCATGTTTGAGGCGCACCCAAACGGATAAAGTCTAACCCTTGTTCAACCAACTTGCTACAAATCTCATCAATAGCCCGATTAGTATAAGAAAGCAGCAACACGCCCTCCTCATTTGAGAGAAGCTCCTCATTGAGGATATTCATAAGGCCAAAGGAAGTCTTGCCCGTTCCAGGAGGACCTATTAGAATGAAATAATCCTGAGCCTGCATAGCCTGAAGTACCAACTGATTGAAATGAGGAAACGTTCCATCTTGGCTATAATCTCCCTGTAAGGTAATGGTAGCATCAATCGTAGGAGGTCGCTGACACAAAAGGAGATCACGACGATCAGGATTCGCATTCAGCAAACTATACACACTACGGTATAAGGCACTATGAGTTGATTCTGCGTAATCATGTTCCACTGCCCAATAGTATCCCTCACGATGATGAAAAATACGAGGATTGTGTTGAGTCGTTCGAAGACGTAAACAAATTTGGTCCATCTCGATACGTTCGATGCTGGCCCTAAAAAGGATAGCTTGCCGAACATCAGGTAGATTTCCCATGGAATAGGTATATAAAATACAAGGTTCACCTATTCGGAAATTGGGAAGGCTATCCTCCTCGTTCTTAGGACACTGTAGGGTAACAAAATCTACTCCATCTTCCTCACCTCTCCATTCTATGATAGAAAGTCCGTAGAAAATATTTCCTGCTACAACTTTTTCTTCCAATGTACTGTTCCAGAGAGCAGCCATACCACTTGCCTCGCGACCAGGTGTGCCTATCTTGCTGAGCAGATGTTCACGGGAAACAAAAGTGAGCATGCGATGCGCGTAGGCCTGACTCAAAGGACTTGCTGTATGCAAAGCATCCAATGTGGCACCCATCTGAGGACGCAAATACATCTCCCAAAATCGCCCCTTTAGTCCACGTGTATTCAAGTGTTCTGGTGTTAAGCTATCCAGTACATGACTACCTCCCTGACTCATTCGGAACTCACCCCATACAAGTTGATTTCGGATACGCAGTGCTTCAAAAAGCAAGTGAGGAGCGGGACCTTCTTTAATCAATCCATCAGGGTATTTTGAGTAAAGGAGATAACTGCTGATTTCATCGTTGCGCAGATGCATGCTATAGTGCAGAAGAGCCTGATAGAGAAGCATCTGCACATAATGAGGTTCTTTGTGTCCTTGAGAATGAAAATCCCTTTTACCTGACTTCTGCTCCATCAACACGTGAAAATCATCCTGCAGCAAGTCCATACGTCCCTGCAGTCCAAGCATCTCACAGAAGAAAGAAGGTTCCAGGAGCAAATGTTCTCGATGGAAAGCAGGATCCTCATTCTCAGCAATCTGTAAGATTTGACGGATATTGCATTGTTGCCGTTGTGCTTCTTGATGGAAGTCTCCCAAAGAAGATTGGGCCAAGATGGGAAGAGCATTATCCTGCATGAAACGCTTTACTGTTTGATGGTAGTCAGGCTCCTGATTAGGGTCAGAATTCACTGCCTCATCAAGCATCTGTCCAGCGAGGTTACCCAATAATGTATAGCGTGTACTAATATTGGGTGTGAGAAGATGCAACAAATAAACATAGGGGCTACTACCGCAATCCTGGAAACAACTTGCCACGCTGGAGATATCCATCAGAAAATCAGGCTCCAATATGATGAGTTCTGGGTAATAAACACCCTCTTTGATTTGCGAACGAATCAGATTGAGTTGGCTTCCTTCTCTCAAAAGATGCTTTAGGTACGACCAATCACCAAAGCGATTCTCTGGGTCAGCATAACAGATGCGAATAGGCTCCAAATTGATAGTATCATCTGGCTGGCATGAAATAAACGTATCGTCCCATGATATCACGCAAACACGCATATAATCCTCCACTCGACGGATGCTGTAAAGTGAAGATTCACCACGAGGCAACTGCAATAAAAGTTCCTCTGGAACTGGTTCTTGAGTGACAGCAAAGATTAATTCAGCTACAGAACGAGCATCATAAGGAAACGAAGCGATGAGATCCTCAGAATCTTGATTGAGAAGTTCCCTGCATCGACCTCGAAGGGAATTGAGACGCTGACGCAACTGATTGGAAAGTTGATGCCTATCAGCCACATACGTCAGACGGGCAAAAGGTCCACTGAAATCCATTTTGCTATCTGCCGTCCCTTCTGTCAACAGAAGACACAGAATCCGGTACAATTCTGTATACCGGATTCTTATGCTTTGCTGCGTATCCTGCAGAAGTTCTATGAGTTCTTTATAATGCACGTAGTATTCTGCTGTTTCTGCATTATTTCCTTTTTTACCACCTATCAGTACGGAAAGGAGCTACGTGGAAGTTACTC
>CAMKMK010000171.1 GCA_946413885.1 uncultured Prevotellaceae bacterium | reverse complement strand
TGACACGAACATGGAAGGATGTTGTGCAGGGTTTTTGTCGAGCTCAAGTTCTTATTGAACCTTATATAAATTACATGGTTCTATTTCTATTCTTTCGACAGATCTCCCATGCGCTCAAGTACGAAGTCATAAGATGAGAACCAGCGTCCTTCCATGTGTGAACCTGTCAACTCAGGGCTATTGAAGATGCCATAGGCAAACGTGTTGTCACGTTCGATGATGTCTTTTATAATCATTTGGTTCCATCCGTATTCCATGTTGTCATTTGCTAATGTGACATACGCATCTTGGGGTAAAAAGTGTTCTCCTTTCTTGTCGGAATCTTTCACACGTGTTGTTTTTTGTCTCCAGATGTCACTTCCTTGTTTGTCGCATACAGTCATTTCTTTCATTAGTGTTTTTCCACTCTCTTCGTTTGTCCTGTCGAAGATGAGGACACTCGATTTATCGTGATTCGAGACAACGTGTTGTGTTGGCGGTTTCAACGTGTTGTCTTCGCGGTTTCGACGTGTTGTGTTTTCCGTTGCCTCTGCTTGTGTCGTCGAAGCAACTTTCGAAGATGTGGATTGCGGCGTGTTTGTTCGCCATGTGGCAAGTGTCACGACCGCCACCACGATGGCTGCCGCTGCCGCCCATTTCAGCACAAGGGGCAGGGTGCGACATGTTGCTTGGTTGCTTGCGACCAGTTGGTCAAACTCTTTCTCAGCGGTATCCAGTTCCGTTTCTGAGGGAGTTGTCCTTCTTTCAGGATGAAGCGGAATCTCCCCATCCAGGTACTTTTCGATGAAATCATGTTCAGTCATTGATGAATCCTCCTTTCCTAAGTGTCTTTCTTATGCGTTGGCGTGCTGCACTCAGCATTGCGCTGACGCTTTTCTGATTCATGGCAGTGGCGGCTGCTATTTCCGCCGTTCCCATCTGTGCCTCAGTGTGCATCTCCCACAGAAGCTTTTCCTTTGGTGGAAGATTCCTTACAGCACGCTCCAACGCCACTCTGATTTCTTTCTCTTCAAGTGTGCCATCTACGTATGAGTCAGCAGTATGGCTCATTTCCTCGTCAAAGAGTGAAGACGTATAACGTTTTCTGGCACTACGAAGCACATTGATGCATTCATTCTTTGTCAACCTGACGGCCATCCGTTCTGCGTCCGCCTTAGTGGGAAGTTCAGCCCACATTATCCACAGACGCACGAGTGCCTCTTGCACAGCATCCTCCGCGTCTTCCGTTTTGGGAAGAAGTCTGGCGGCAAGCCGCAGCAAACAGGGACGCATTCTTTTCGTCACGAAGGCAAATCTGACGGGCTCCATACACCTCTTATAACGTAAAGAGATAGGAAAACCAAGTTCCCTTTAAGTTTTTTTAAGAAAAAAGTTGCTGATGGAACTTGTTGCTTAGCCAAACATACTTACTGCGTTTGCAAAGGAGAGGAAAACCTGTTTTTCCGCTCGTTACCTGCAATCTTATGGGAGAATGACTATTTTGAAGGAAGCAGCATCCAACGATAGAGGTTGCATCCAACGAAGTTGCCAAGCACTTCACAAAGATAGACGACCAGCACCATGGGTTGCAGGAGTTGGTTCGCTGGGGTGAGCAGGAAATAGAAGGCATCGGCAATGGAGTGGGCGAATCCGCAGAGAATGAAAACAGGGACGCCCAGAAGGAGAGTGAGCATCTTTCCCTTGCGAGCGAACTCTACAGCGGTCGTCATGATGAATCCGCAACCTATGGCCAGCAGGAAGCATGCCCACGGACCTTTGGCCAACCGCCCTTCCAGAATGGCAGAGGCTGGTTCGATGCAGTCAGGCTGGGCATAGGATATCATTTGAGCGGTAAGCCAGCAACCCACGATGTTGCCCAACAGGACTATGGCCAGCATGGCCCAGTCTCCATGACGACGGATGAAGCCTGCCGTACCTGTGTAGAGTTTCAAGCCATAATACACTACTGTCGTAAGGCCGAAGGAGAAAAGGACGGCTCCTGCCACACCTCCTACGCGAAGGTTCACAACGCATCCGATGGAGATGCAAATGCCTGCCAGGATGGCGAGAGGGAAGATTTCCCTGAATAGACTTTGAGACTTGGTCATAACGTTCGTGTTGAGTTTTCTTGTTTAATGGATGTATCCGTCGTCCTTGATGTTCCAAAGGGCGGCTACCGTAAGACCTCCCACAACGGCGACACCACTCATAAGGATGAAGAGATAGTCCCATCCGAAATGGTCTGAGAACCAACCCAATCCAGCTCCTGTAAAAATGACGGAGACGTAACTCATCAAACCTATCAGGCCGACTGCCGATGAGGCTGCTTTCTTGGTTACTTGGTTGGAGGCCACGACACCCAGCAGGGCTTGAGGTCCATAAAGGAAGAAACCAGCGACAGCCAGCAAAATAAGTACCAGCACGCTGCTTGCGTCGTCGGGCAACACGTGGAGAGCAACCAGACAAAGGGCGACGATGCCCATCTCGATGGCACAAACCCGTTGGGCTTTACCACCAAAGAATCTGTCAGAAACCCATCCTGCGCACATCATCCCAGCACAACCTGCTATCTCGAAAATGGCGATGGTCCATCCTGCCAACTGAGGTGAAAGGGGAATGGCTCGATTCTGGAGGAATGTAGGTCCCCAATCCAGTACAGCAAACCTGACGATATAGACGAAGAGGTCTGTCAGGGCCAGTGTCCACACGATAGGATTCTGGAAGACTTTCTTGCGGATGAAGGCCTTGAATGCCTCAGGGCTGTCATCTTCGTCGAGTTCTGTCTTTGTGTTCGGCAATTCAGGGAGACCAACGGAAGTGGGTGTGTCGCGCAGGGTAACGAGGATAAAGAAGACACCCAGCGAGGCAATGACAGCAGGAATCCAGAAACACCATTGCCACGCCATCGTGCCTGTTCCTGCCCCCATTCCGCTGCCAATGATGTAGCCGCAAAGGACGGACACGAGGCCTGCCCCTATGGAATGAGAAGTGTTCCAGAAGCTCATCTTTGTTGCCAGTTCCTTGGGTGGAACCCAATGTACCATCAGGCGGTTGCAAGGCGAGAAACCGCATCCCTGGAAAACGTTGTTCAGAATGAGCAGGACAGCCATGATGACAACCATCGTGTTGACAAAGTCAGGGCCTTCCGATGTGCCTGTTATCCAGTGACTGAAATTCGCGCTGAAGCCAAAGATATAATTGAGCAGAGCGCAAACGGTAAGTCCGATGACGAGATGCCACCTCGCGTTGGCTCGATCAGCGATGAATCCGTTGATGAACTTAGAGATGCCATAAATAATTCCTACAAGTGAGAGGATGATGCCAAAGCTTGTGTTGGTGATTCCGTATGCATCTCCTAATGCCGGCATGGCAAACGAGAAGTTCTTGCGAACAAAATAGAACATGGAATAGCCTATCATCGAGCAGATGATGACTCTCCATTGCCAATGCTTGAAACCGTGTCGTGTCTGCATATCAGCTGTCTCTTTTCAAGAGGGAAACAGGGGAGAAACGATTAGTCGAGATGTTCATACGTGAAGGCTTCCCAAGGCAGGTCAGCATCAGCCTTTCCCTTGTCGAGAATGTCCACGATGTGCATGAGAAGCGGGAAGTTCTTCAGGTCCACCAGTCCCAGTTCAGCTTTTCTGCGGATGGCATTTCCCATAACGCGCGTGATAACGAGACTCTCCAGCGTGATGCCAGCCAAGGCTTCAGTCACCTCGTCGTAGTTCAATCCTTGTCCCATCAGCACGCCACATCTGCGTGTTCGTCCGCTGAAGATGGTCACGTAGAGATCACCCAGTCCTATGCACTCTGATTCAAACGTGCCACCTTGCATCTGCATGAGTGCATGCGTCTCACGTACTGCCTGTGTGAACGTTCCTGCCTGGGAATTGTAGTGCTGTGGCTCGTTTTCTCCATGCCAACGTGTGTTGAGTCCCACAGCCAACGTAACGGCCATCGCATAGGCATTTTTCAAGGCGACAGCGCTCTCCAATCCAATGACATCGTTCGTCAGGGAAATGTGGTAATAGGGACGCTGCATGGCTTCCTTCATCATGCGCAGGGCATCATTGTCCTTTCCGCAGAACGCCACTTCTGACGGGTCCATAAAGACCAGTTCGTAGCTTGTGCAGGGTCCACCAATGGCGCATATTGTACGCTTAATGCCACGTTTCGCCAGTTCACTCTCCCAGAAGCCAGGGTAAGAGAGAAGTGTTCCGTCCTCAGTGGCGCGAAGTCCTTTCGTCACGCTCAATACAGGCATCTTGGGGTCCAATTGGGTAAGGATTTCCTCTAAGAACCAATCTACTCCAAACGATGAAACTCCACCAATCACGAAGTCACAACCCTCCACAGCCTTCTTCCAGTCGCTGAAGTAGTGGTAAGTTACATTGTCAGGAAACTCTCGACAAAACTTCTCGTGTTTATGTGTCTTGATGTACCCATCGATGATACTGTCGTCGAGACAGGTTCCAATGAGACACACATCGTTTCCGTTCTCTGCAGCAGGGAAAGCAAGTGCAGATCCCATCATGCCTGCTCCCATAATAGCTATCTTACGTTTCATGGTTGTAGAAAAAGTTTTATTGGTTGATGTAGTCTAAAATTTGTTCAGCATGGATTTTTGTCTTGATTTCCTTGGGAGTGAAAATCTTCTCGATAATGCCCTCCTCGTTGACCAGATACGTGGTGCGCAGGATGCCTACAGTACGGCGTCCACAAGCCACCTTCTCGCCCCATGCTCCCAATTGCTGGAGCAGGGTGGTTTCAGTATCAGCAATGAGAGGAAAATCCAAAGAATAGTTGTCGGCAAACTTCTTTTGCAGTTCAGTGCGGTCCTTGCTGACTCCAATGATGGAATACCCCGCAGCCTCCAGTTCGGCTTTGTACTGCTGGAGGGAGCAGGCTTCGGCTGTACAGCCAGAAGTGTTAGCCTTGGGGTAACTGTACAGTACAATCTTGCGGCCCTTGTAGTCGCTTGCCTTGATGGGATTGCCATTCTGGTCGGTACCCAACGTTTCAGGTATTCTGTCTCCTACTTTCAT
>CAMKMK010000170.1 GCA_946413885.1 uncultured Prevotellaceae bacterium | reverse complement strand
AAAAAAACGACTGTCAATTGTCCTAATTGTCACGCTTGGGGCAAAGTCAAGTTCCCCTCCCACGCGTTCATTGTCATTTTTATGACAGCTTTTCTTGTGATAATCAGCTAATTAGTGAACAACGAAAGCGAAGCGTGACAATTGGGACAAAAGACACCCCATTTTTTCACACCTCACTCTTCCAACTGGAAAAGACAACACGTTGAGATGGGAATGTTGACGTGTCGCAATAGGGAAGACAACACGTTGACTTTCTTGTTTTCTGCATACAAAGAAAAGATGCACCGCTTTCGCGATGCATCTTTCTCTGTCTTATATCTGATATCTGATCCGTTTCTACTTTGCATAAGAAACCGAACGGGTTTCACGGATTACCGTAATCTTCACCTGACCAGGATATGTCATTTCATTCTGAATCTTTGTGGCAATTTCACTGCTCAACTGCTCTGTCTGCTTATCATCAATCTTATCTGCACCAACAAGAACACGAAGCTCACGACCAGCCTGAATGGCATAAGTCTTGACTACTCCTGGATAGCTCATGGCAATGTCCTCCAGGTCCTTCAGTCGCTTAATGTAAGCCTCAACGATTTCCCTGCGAGCGCCAGGACGTGCACCACTGATAGCATCACAAACCTGTACAATAGGTGCCAACAGCGTGGTCATTTCCATCTCATCGTGATGAGCACCGATAGCATTCACGATGTCTGGTTTCTCCTTATACCTTTCAGCCAACTTTGCACCATATAAAGCATGAGGCATCTCTGGTTCCTCATCAGGCACCTTACCTATATCATGAAGTAAACCAGCGCGCTTTGCTTTCTTGGGATTCAAGCCAAGCTCTGAAGCCATCACAGCACACAGGTTTGCAGTCTCGCGAGAGTGCTGGAGTAGGTTCTGACCATAACTGCTGCGATACTTCATCTTACCAATGAGACGAACCAATTCAGGATGTAATCCATGAATACCCAAATCGATAGTAGTACGTTTACCCGTTTCGGCAATTTCTTCTTCTACCTGTTTCTTGACTTTTGCGACAACCTCCTCGATACGAGCAGGATGAATGCGACCATCTGCCACTAATTGATGCAATGCCAAACGGCACACTTCGCGGCGAACTGGATCGAATGCGCTGATAACAATAGCTTCAGGAGTGTCATCTACCACAATCTCTACACCTGTGGCAGCTTCCAATGCACGGATATTCCTACCCTCACGACCAATGATACGGCCTTTCACTTCATCATTTTCGATGTGGAATACCGTCACGCTGTTCTCAACTGCTGTCTCTGTTGCCACGCGCTGAATGGTCTGGATTATGATACGTTTTGCTTCCTTATTGGCAGTCATTTTGGCATCATCCATGATCTCGTTGATATAGGCTGCCGCATTCGTCTTAGCTTCATCCTTCAACGTTTCAATCAAACGTTCGCGAGCCTCATCAGCACTTAAGCCAGAGATTTCCTCCAACTTGGTACGTTCTTGTTCCAACAGGTTGTTCTGGCGAATCTGCAATTCCTCCTCACGTTTTTGGAGCAATGCCTGCTGATTCTCCACTCGCTGACGCATGGACTCTGTTTCCTGACGCTTTCGATTCAGGTCATCCTGGCGCTGATTCAGGCTCAACTCACGTTGCTTGGCACGATTCTCTGCTTGCTGAATCTGCTGATTACGCTGCTGAACCTCCTTCTCCAACTCTGCCTTCTTGCTTAGGAATTTCTCCTTTACTTCCAGCAACTTTCTTTGTTTGATTACCTCTGCCTCTTTCTCGGCATTAGCGCTGGCCTCAGCAGCCAAAGCCTTACGCTTCGAAGGGACAAAAGCCAAATACCAAATAGCGACAAGTATCAAAAAAGCCACAATGGCTACTACCAGCGCTATTATTATCTCTAAAGTCATGAATTATTTTTTTTAAGTTAGTAAATTGGGGTCACTAAGTCACACTTTCACATTTTCTTGAGTGCGGACTCCAACTCTACAAGCAAAGGCTGCAAACGATCCTTGATCGGTTGCGTATCCGTGGATGTCTCCTGTCGTTTCAGGCGTACAGCGATATCCAATATAGTCATCATTAAGTACAAATCTGTACTTTGATTGGGATAATTTCCTGTATAGTAGTTGAACCTCTCGCGTATCAGCTTCTCGGCCTGCCTGTAAATGAACTCGTCCGATCTACGGATGGTCATAGGTAGAGTCCAACTGCCAATCTTGAGGGTTATTGATAAAGTATCGCTCTGCTGTTCCATATCAATTCATTATTCTACTTTGAGCAAGGCGATGCACTTGTCAATGTCTCGCACCATTTTGGAGATCCGACCTCGAATCTGTTTTTTGTCATCATCGGCCAAATCCATATATTTTGCTGTCTTCAGGCGTTGGTATTGGTTCTTCAGATCCTCGTTTTCAATCTGTAACGCGAGGATCTCGTCCTCACGTTTTCCCAACTTCTGCAACAACGTGGCATTCTCCTGCTGCAACTGCTTGTGTTGCATCAGAAGCTGTCGTGTACGGGTCTCAAGCCGTACGACCATATCCATCAGTTGAGCATCCATTGCCTGCTATTCTTTCTTATTTGTGGACAAAGTTAGAACTTTTTTTTAACAACACAAAATTATTCCTCGCTATTTTTACGAGGTTCCTTCTTTGCCAGCATCACAATTGTGTGGACGTATTCCGTCATCCATGCCTCGCTGTAGCCCAACATGGTCTGATATTTGCGTACAGAAACACATGTTCGACGAACGCCTTCATCCTTCCAGTCGTTCTTGGTCATCACCTCATGTATCTGCTTGGAAACCATCTCTTTGATCGCTCCGCGGAAGAAGGAAGGCAAGCGGAACTTCCATTGCATCAGATTGCCCATCAACATCATCAGATCCTGACTGAAACCTTGGAAAGTATAAAGATAACTCTGCACGTCCTGGACTTTCCTGCAACGTTTCTTCACGCTGTTATCCACTTCATTAAAAAACTCTTGGCTTACGCCATAAATGTCCTGAATCAGTTTCTTGCAAGCTTTCTTTTCACCCATACCCAGTTTGTTGTTGACTGTGGCGACGTGATACGTTTGCTTGAAGATTCTCAAATCAGGCAACGCAGCCAGATTATTGATACCCAGTTGGGAAGCAATAACCGACTGGTAATACACACGTATCAGCAGCATGAAATCCTCCATACCGCCTACCCGTGCTTCCTCTTTGGACTTACGTCTGAATATTTTACTTAAAAAAGACATTTTTTATCTGTTAATTAGATTTCTCAATAAGCATTCTCTTCTTTGTGCAGAAGCATGTTCATTATCGTACGATAGATGATGCGCATATCAAGCCAGAAACTCCAGTTCTCAACGTACCAGATATCGGCATGAACACGATCTTCCAGCTGGTTCAACTCCTTGATTTCGCCTCTGAAACCATGAATCTGGGCCCAACCTGTGATGCCAGGCTTTACCCAATGACGCACCATATAGCGGTTCACAAGCTGTCGATACGATTCAGTATGGGACAACATGTGAGGCCGTGGACCCACGATGGACATATCCCCTTTGAGTACATTGATGAACTGGGGAAGCTCGTCGATGTTGGTTCTACGCATGAAGTCACCAAAACGGAACTTTCGCGGGTCATCCTCTGTCGCCTGGACTTCATCTGCTGCATCATTAATGTACATCGAGCGGAACTTGATGCATTCAAACTCCTTACCGTTCAAACCGCTGCGCTTCTGGAAGAAGAAAACGGGACCTGGACTTTGGCGTTTGATGAAGATCGCCACGAAAACATAAATGATTGGGAAGAGGGTCAGCAGGAAAATTCCGCTGAACAGCACGTCGAAGACACGTTTGATGATGCGGTTCCCCATGTCGCGGAGTGGCTCTGGACGTGAGGAAAGCATAACCGTCGAGTCAATCGAGGATACCACCATATTACGGCGCAGGAAGTTCACATAGATAGGCAAGGCAAAGAAGCGCGTCACGCTGTTCTCGCAATAACGGTACAAGTCCAGCATCTGCCCCTTTCTCATCGAAGCCATCGAGCAATAGACGGAATCAATCTGAGGATGTTCCTTCAGGTAGCCCAAAGCGTCAGCCACGCTGCCCAAACGGCTTACTCCTGAAGGAGTATGCTCTATGTTGTCATCCGTGAAGATGCCGTCCACCACCAATCCATACTCCCGCTTCTGAAGACTCTGGTAAAGATCCTGCAATTCCTCGACGGCACCTATCAGGATCACATGATTCTGGTTCCCTCCAGCCGACCTTTTCGACTTCACCAAGCCACGCAAGCACATGTGCTCGATGCTCATTCCTATAAAGAACAAGCCCCAGAAGGCAGACACGAACATACGGCTGATGGTGGCGCCCTTCATCAGGAAGAGAACGACCACAAAAAAGGCGATGTAGGCCAAAGAAGTCAGGAAACACCTTTCCACGATATGGTCGCCACGTACCACACGACGCAAGAACAAAGGCGGCATATAGACTGCAATGGGCACATAGCACAAGACGGCCAGCATCATATAATTGTGAACATTCATGTGAGCCACTTTATCCGGGAAAGCCAGGTAAATGACTCCATAGGCAACAGAAAGGCAGATGCATAGCACTACCATGTCGCATATTGCCACGATGACACGCATCGACTTTGACTCTGTAATATCTTGTTTTCTCATTCTTTCAGCTACAAAATCGGTCCAGGCAAGGAACTCTTCAAGCCCTTTCACCTGAAATTATGCAAAGATAAACATTCCGTCGCAAACGGCAAACTCTTTTAATCAAAAAAATCAAAAAAGAGACTTTTTACCCTCCTTTCAGGAGACATATCCCTTTCGAAAAGTAAAAAACGATGACAAAACCAGACGCGGAATGGACACGAACACGCACCTTGCCTGAAGACCACACGTCGAGTCTGAAAAGACAACACGTTGAAAGAGGAAAGACAACGTGTTGAGTTGGGGAAATCAACGTGTTGAAATTGCCAACGCGACACGTTGCGTCTTTTCACCCCATAAAAGGGGCATAAACAGGCTTCTTTTTGCGTGTCTCCCTCGAAAGTGAAATGCCGTATCGAGGTTCTGGTTCGCAAGGAAAAATCACAACAGCTCAGGCAACTGGAAAAGCCGTGTTCCGTTGCTTCCCTT
>CAMKMK010000169.1 GCA_946413885.1 uncultured Prevotellaceae bacterium | reverse complement strand
CCACATTGAACACATAATAATACGCATTTTCCGCAGAAGAGGCATCCTTGCGAGGTGCTTTCCAGGCTAAAGATTCAGCCTTCAGGATCTTGCCATGAGCTGACAAGTATTCGCGAGCCGAATACAATGCCTGCTTTCGTCCAATGGGAGCTGGCGTCACAATTATTGGAAGTAAGCATCCAATCAGGAAAATAAGAGCTTTTCTCATTTATAGGGAAAAAACAATGTTTTTTATAAAATTTATAATCAGAATGTGAAACTATATGTTCCCTGCTGTAAAGTTGCCATTGTCTGACTTTCCTGACGCATCACAGAACTTACTCCTTCTACTTTCTCAAGAGTCTTTCCAGATTCAAAAACTTCACCCGTTGTAGGCAAAACTAATGTAGCATAACTGCCTACAGGGATTGTAATCCTATAAGTCCTACTACCATTCTTTTGCAAGATTTCCGATTGTACCCTTCCATAGGGAGTCCGCAACGAATAATAAACACGTTCCAAATCTGTTAGATAAGGTTTAAGGATAATGTGACGATAACCAGGTTCCTTCCCATCGGTCTCCACACCTGCCAAACGACGATATAACCATGTCAAACCACTACCAAACATCGGGTGATTATGGGAATCTTGACCATTCCACTGCTCCCACGTGACAGTAGCTCCTTGTTCTATCCACCAACCATAGCTTGGGAAATCGCGCTTATTCATGGCTTCGTAAGCTAAATCTACCATTCCATTGTCAGCCAAGGTTTCGAAGAAATACTTGGTGCAGAGAAAACCTGTATTGATATGACCTTTATGATCAGCGATTTCTTTCTTCATGGTTGCAATCACATCTGCTTTACGGTCAGTAGGAACTCCCATACGAAGAGCATAAATGTTGCTTCCTCCTTGACCATAAGACTTCTGCTCAGCATTGTAGAAATAGGCATTAAAACTGTCGCGAATCTTATTTGCTAAATCTCTATAGTGCGCCTCATCAGCATTGTTGCCCAAAGCATGCGCTGCCTGAGCCATGTAATCAGTACAAAGCCACAAATAAAAAGTATGAACGAGTTCATCGCGAGGTAATTCACCATTGGGAGGACACCAATCACCTAAATTCAGCCAATAGCACTGATCCTTTCCGTTGGTCTGAAGTTTCTTTTGAAACATAATGCCATCAGGAGTTAACCATGTAAGCATATAACGAACCTGCTCTTTCATGGCAAAATATGATTCTTCCAACAAGCGAGTATCACCATATTGCACATAATATTGCCAGGGTACAATGGTCATGGCAGCTCCCCAAGCCACACCGCCACCTGCTCCAGGTTCCCAAGGAGCGCTATTTGGTTCATAACCTGTCTCCACATTCTGAGTATTACGCATATCACGAATCCACTTGTTATAAAAAGCAGATGCATCAAAGTTAAGCATCACGGTTTCAGCACTGGCTTCTCCGTCGCCTGTGTAGGGTAAACGTTCTCGATGAGGACAATCACTCGCGATACAGCCGTGCATATTGTCCATCTCTGAACGACGCCAAATCGTGTTCACTTGATTAAAGAGCTCGTTGGAGCATTCAAATTCAGAATTCACATGGACGTCAGTGTTCACGGCCTCAGCAATCAAATTCTCTTCAGATAGATTCTCTACACCAGTGATGGTTGCCTTACTGAAAGCGAACCATGTGAAACGGGGAGCATAACTCTCCTTTCCATCACCCTTGAAAACATATTGTTGGATACCCTGAGGTGACTCGCAGACATAGTTCACACGAAGGGTGTCACCCTTATTACCCATAATATCATGGAAATGAATCCATCCTGCTATCTCTATTCCAAAATCTACCTCGTATTTCTTTTTGCCCACTTTCTTCAGCGATTTAGGTTTCATTGTCAAAGTGATCTTATCTGCTGGAGAAGTTTGCGCAATCATTTTTCCATCAGGTCCCTTGATAACAAAAGTATTGTTCCAATTACTTTCATTACAATCAACCTTCGCCCAATCAGGAGTCTCATAATTTGCATCATAAAGCTCACCTTTATAAAGGCCATTGTAATGGATGGCACTCCTCTTGGTTTTCCATGTTCCGTCGCTCACAACGGTCTGAGTTGTTCCATCTTCAAAGGTAATCTCCAACTGCAAACGAAGACATGGATCGCCATAATGACTGGCAATGTGCTTATCAGGATTATAAAAACCATTTCCCAACAATACGCCTAAAGCATTCTGTCCTTCCTGAAGTTGCTTGGTCACGTCGTAAGCCAGATATAAAACGATGAAATCACGGAAATTGTTGTCAAGTGTGATGGCTGGTTTATCCAAATCGTAACGCTTAGAATAATCTGTCATGTTGGGCACCAAATAATCATTACCTATCCGCTCACCATTCACATAAAGTTCGAAATAACCCAACCCGCAAACAAAAGCCTTTGCTTGCTTCACAACTCCATGAGTGGAAAAGGTCTTACGAAGCATCGGAGCAGAACCATCGTTTTTGCCAGCATCAATCCACTTGGCAGTCCACTTCTCATTAGGAAGTCCCATTCCCCATTGAGCAGGTTCACTCCATTTCGAAACTTTGCCTTTCTGATTCCAGGTACGTACCTTCCAATAATAATCTGCTCCGTCCTTCAGAGTAGGACCATTATAGGGAACCAAACTTGACTCTGATGATTTCTGTTTTCCACTGTCCCAGACATCGAACTTACCTTTCTTCAAATTCTCCAGACTGCTGGAAACTCCTATCTGGTAGGCCGATTGACTCTGGCCGCGCAAAGTCTCCTTCTTCACCTCGTTTATCCATGAAAAACGAGGGTTCTGAACATCCACCGTTGTAGGATTCACCATGTGTTCCAAACGAAGATTCGTCACATTGAATTGAGCTTGAGCAGAAGTTGCAAGCAGGATAGCTGGAACTAATAAAGAAACAAAACGACGTAAATGTACCATAATGTATGCATGTTTAATGTTGTTTGACGGCAAAGATACAAAATAATTGGTGTAAAGAAAAGGTGTCGGAAAGATAATTTTCCCAAAACCTCCTCCTAATTGAAATTTTTTGTGTAAGTTTGCAATCGAACTATCAAAAGGAGCTAAGAAGTGCATATAGCTATTGCGGGAAATATCGGTTGCGGAAAGACCACCTTGACCAACATGTTGGCCAAGCACTATGGTTGGGAGCCTAAGTTTGAGGCTGTCAGCTATAACCCCTATCTTGAAGATTACTATCACGATATTCCCAGATGGTCCTTCAATATGGAAATCTTTTTCTTGAAAGAGCGTTTCAAGGACATTTTGGAAATATCAAAGACAAACAAAACTATCATTCAAGATCGCAGCATTTATGAAGGAGTCTATGTATTCGCGGCTAACAACTACCGCATGGGGCATCTTTCCGACAGAGACTATACTGCCTATATGGAACTTTTCAACCTGATGACAGACATCGTGAAATACCCTGATCTGATGATTTATTTGAAGTGCAGCATTCCGCACCTTGTGTCCAATATCCAGAAACGTGGACGTAATTATGAACAAGCTATCCAACTGGACTACCTAAAAGGGCTGAACTCCCTTTACGAGAAATTCATCAACGATCAATACAAGGGACGTGTACTTACCATTGAAGTGGACAATATGGACTATGAACATAATCCACAGGATTTCAAGCAAATAACAGAGAAGGTGGATGCTTTGGTCTATGGACTCTTTCCTATGTAAAAAAGAAAAACGAACCTCTCAAAAAATACAAAATTATGCATATTGCTATTGCAGGAAATATCGGAAGTGGCAAGACCACACTAACAAAAATGTTGGTTAAACGCTATAAATGGATTCCACGCTTCGAGCCTGTGGACGTGAATCCATATCTGGAGGATTTCTATGCCGACATGAACCGCTGGTCCTTCAATCTGCAAATATACTTCCTAAACAAACGCTTTCGCGATGTGGTGGAAATCTCCAAAAGCAAAGAGACTATCATTCAGGATCGCACCATCTTCGAAGATGCTCGAATCTTTGCGCCGAATTTACATGCTCAGGGGTATATGAGTGACCGTGATTTTGCAAACTATAGTGAACTCTTCGACCTGATGATGAGTCTGGTAGGACTGCCTGACCTGTTAATCTACATCCGTAGTACCATCCCCAATCTGATTGCCCAGATCAGCAAACGTGGACGTGAGTTTGAACAGTCTATCCGTATTGATTACCTGACTGGTTTGAATGAACGCTACGAGGAATGGATTGCAAACTATCCTGGAAAACTTTTGATAGTAGATGGCGACACAACCAAATTCGAAAGTGATCCTCAGGATTTTAAGAGAATTACTGATCAGATTGATTCCATCCTATACGGATTGTTCCCAGAGGATTAAATTCCCTTCTCTTATTTCCTTCCTTTTTGGACATGAAATAACTTATTGCGACAACTCGCACTTATCAAGGGTGTTTTGAATTTAATCCTTCTTTCCCATCCTTTTGTAGTCCAGACAAGTAGTAAGTTAAGCAAGCTGTGCCATCCATCGTTGGTTCATTGGTACTATAGTCCCCAATAGCATCGTGGTAAACCATTTGTTCTGGCTGGAAATACTCATATGCCTGACCAGGTCGATTAGGCAAACCTCTCAAATCCACACCAAGCAGGGAATTGAAAATGTTGCTATATACAGGACCATCCACCAAGCCACCTGTTGCATTACCTAAGCCCAAACGAACACATCCTGAATGAGGTTGAGTGGGATATACCCTGCAACCAGGAAACTCCACAATCATACACGTACCCCATGGATTGCATCCAAATAGCCAATCGAGCAAAGAAGTTTCCATCTCTTCAAATTGTTCATCTCCGCTCAGTTCTCGATAAAGTCGACATTGTGTCAGCATTGCAACACACAAATTATTGCTGCACCATATATAAGGTAAACCATTCAAGTAGGCAGAAGATCGAGCCTTTTCATACGTTCTTTCAATGCCTGATTTCAGATTCCTCAAGAATTCTTGTGAAAGGCGACTCTTTGGTTTTAATGATGCTAAACGAACGTGCCCCATGTTCATGAAAGGATACCACTGATAATGTCGTGCGCTATCGGCTCCCATCCACGGCGTGACAGGTTCCTGGCGACCATATTCTACTCCTTGTTCCAGATACTCAGCATTTCCTGTT
>CAMKMK010000168.1 GCA_946413885.1 uncultured Prevotellaceae bacterium | reverse complement strand
CCCATTCACATCGGTGTCTCTGCATGGAACACCAAGGCGACCTTTAAGGATCCGCAAGTCATCATTGATGAACAAATCATCGCTCTGCCTGCCATCGAGGATTGGAGCACTCCCTTTCCAGATCAAAACCCAGATGGTCCCAGACGTATCAGAGCCAAAAGAAAATGGATTATCAAAGAAGGTTCTGTAACCAATTTTGGTGAAACACAAGGCAATCTTTGGATTTGTCCCACTGAAATTGCCGCCAAGAAATACACCTACAAGGTTCGTGCATACAAAGAGAGTGGGGACGAAGGCTTCTTGATGGTCTTTAACTATGAAAACGATAAAGACTTCGACTGGTTCAATGTCGGAGGATGGGGCAATGCAATAAACAACATCGAACAAAGTAAAGATGGTGGCCGCATTAATCTGACTGCAGGACAAGGCTACAAGGTGGAAGAGGGACGCTGGTACGACCTTCGTGTCGAAGTGGATGGAGACAGCATGACCACCTATATTGATGACAAACTGCAACTCCAGAGTAAACATCGGGACACATCCATGCGAGGCGTCTATCACAACGTGACCATCGACGAGATTAACAATCTTATGTACATTAAGGTTGTGAATGTCGGGAATACGGGTACTGATGGCACAATCAACCTTTCCAATGGTTCAGTCAGAACAGCTGAGATGGTTCGACTGAGCAGTCAAGATGGGCAAGACGAGAACACGATGGAATATCCACTCAACATCATCCCTCGACCTGGAAATGTAAGCGTGGAAAGCAATGGGGCACGACTAAGTTTCCCAGTAGATCCCTTCTCCGTCAATATCATTACCATGAAACTGAAATAAGATTCCAAACAAACTAATCATAGAGGAAACATGAAAAAAGGACTTTCTTTAGTGCTGATCGCACTTTCTTTCATTACCACCATAGAAGCTAAGGCAGCTACCTTGAGTGCCGATAATGAGCCCGATACTTATATCGAAACCAATCAGAAGATGCGCAAGCACCCTCGTCTACTTCTTTTGAAGGGAGAGGAGAAGAAACTGTTGAAAGACATCAAGAAGGATTCCATCTGGACTCGAGTCCATCAGAGTATCATCGATGTTTCTAATCAAGTATCCAAGCAACCTTACAACCTGTTGCTAAGAAAGATGGAAGGCAGACGTCTTCTAAGCATCAGCAGGACTGCCCTCAGGAGGATTTTCTTCACGAGCTATGCCTATCGCACTACCAAGGATACCAAATATAGAGACTACGCCAAAGCAGAAATGTTGAACGTGTGTCAATTCACGGATTGGAATCCCAACCATTTCCTGGATGTGGCAGAGATGACGTTGGCAGTTTCCATTGGTTACGACTGGTTGTATAACGAGTTAACTCCTACGGAACGACACATCATTGAACAAGCCATCATTGAGAAAGGATTAAAACCCTCCTTCGATAATCATTTCAACATCCGAGGTGACAACAACTGGAATCAAGTGTGTCACACAGGTATAGCTTATGGGGCAATGGCTGTTTGGGAACAAGACAAAGAACTATGCGCAAAGACTGTAAACCGTGCAATATGGGGCGAACCTTTTGCCATGAAGGGTTATGAACCCGATGGAGTCTATCCTGAAGGTCCTGGTTACTGGGAATACGGAACATCCTTTAATGTACTTTTTATTGAAGCCATCCGAAAAAACTTCGGATCAGACTTTGGTTTGACTAAGAATCCTGGATTCATGAAGACAGGAGAATACATTACGCACATGTGTACCCCTGGATTGGGTTGTTTCAACTACAGCGACAACGGATACGGTTCAGCTGCCACTTCAACGGCTTTCTGGTTTTATCGTGAGACACGTGACCCTGCCATTCTCTTCAATCAAATGAGAATTCTTCATCGTCGTAATCCTGAATCTCTCTCAAAAGACCGTCTTGCACCTGCTGCACTTATCTATGGTCATGATTATTCTCTCACTATGCCTGAACAACCTAAAAGACTTGCATGGACAGGAGATGGGATCAATCCTGTCTATGTAACACGAAGCGGCTGGGGCTATAACGATGCTTTCATGGCCATAAAAGCCGGTACCCCCAAAGCCAATCATGCACACATGGACGTAGGAAGTTTCATTTATGAATCTAACGGCGTAAGGTGGGCTCTCGACCTTGGGGCAGAGAACTACAATAATTTGGAACAAGCAAATCTAAGCATCTGGGACATGAAACAGAACTCTGATCGTTGGACCATATACCGCTATAACAACTACAACCATAACACGCTGACTTTCGATGATCAATTACAAGTAGTGAATGGCAGAGTGGACTTCAAGGAACGTAAAGTAGAATATCCAGGATATGCCTCCATCGACCTCTCTCCCATTTATGAGGAGCAAGTAAAAAATGTCACTCGCAGATGTGAACTCAATGGAGTGGATAACCTGAAAGTGACGGATCACATCGAGACACTGAATAAATCAACTAAACTCATATGGACTATGATGACAGAGGCAACGGTAAGCGTCGTGGATGATCAGAGTATAAAACTGACTAAGAGTGATTATAGCCTAACGTTACACATCCAGGGAGCAAAAGGGAGGTGGTTTGTGGAGAATGCCTCACCTTATCGCAGTGTGGAAAGTGAAAACAAGGGAATCACCCGTATCCACTTCGTAGCCCAACTGGGCAAAAATTCTTCAACAGACCTTGTTGCCACCCTTAGCAAATAGAAAACACGAAATCCATGCAGCATACCATTTCCGAGTACCTAAAATGTGAAGAACAGTAGGGCGACAAAGCCCGACAAGACTGAATACTATAAGGAATAAAGGAAATCCTTGCCTTCCTTCAAGAGATCTTCTGCCTTCTGAGATTCATCAAAACTATTTGGACGGAACTTCTCTAAAATGGTGTCCAATTTCTTTAATTGTACCTCAGTAGCAGTTTCCTTCAAGATACGAATCTTCTCATAGTCCTGAATTCCCTCTACTAATCGCTCCATACGAATACTACTACAACCAGGATAAACCAAATAACAATCTCCTGAGGGCCAGTTAATAAATCGACTGTCCTGATTGGGCTGAGGTGTCCAACTACAATATGCCCAACGAAGATAACCATTGTATCCAGCCGCCATAGCATGCCAACCCAAGAAAGCTGACTCGGCCGGATCAGAGAAGGTAAAAGTATTAGGGCGATCAGGACCACAACAGGTATAGAAAGTAATCTTCTGTCCTTTGGAACCTCTTCTGTCAAGTACATCCTTTGCCAGAAGTTTATATTGATAGGCAACACTCAAGTCATACACACGATCACCTATTTCAGAGTCTACATCATAATTGGCAGCACCCTCAATGCGCCAATTGGGATCAGCCTCCTTTACCACCTTCCACGCAGCATCCATCTGATCCATAGGACGCTCATCCATTGCAATGCAAGTTCGGTCGAACCATCCCTTTTGCTTCAAATGTTTAGCAAAGTCTTTGAGAAAAGGAAGAATTAAGTCGCGATACTCGCGAGTAGATGGCTGGCATGCTATCGTCTTCACACTGTTGGTGGCACAATCATAATAATCAAAGATGTAACTCCAAGGAACTAACGTATAGCAGTCAATCTGTTCTGTGATACCACAATCCATCATGAATTGAATCCACTTGTCGAAAACGGTGTAATCATACTTCCAACTGCCATCCAGTTGCTTCATTTTAGCTATCATGCTCTCAAAAGGATCATACGTCTGACTGTTCCAAGGATGCTGGATAATGGAGGCTGTGATTACTTTCTGGCCAGCATTGGCCAAAAGCTGCATCATAGGACGCATTAAATCGAAATGAGCCTGACTCCACAAAGGAACCTGATAGTAGCGAGCAAAAGCATAAGGATTCTGCCACAAATCGAGATGGAACTTCCAATCCTTGGGTTCAGGCAACACATGGTTAACAACTTGCAGCTGCAAGGGTAAAGTCAGTTTTTGATCATCACAGTCCACCGACAAAGTTCCTTTATAAGTTCCTGCCTTTATGTCAGCTGGCACTTTAACGTCAAGCCAGAGAGGACGAGTTGTCTTAGCTTCAACCTTCAGGGTTTTAGCAGGATCCAATCGATCTGCTAACAGAAAAGAATCTTTCTTGTTGTTATGCCAATCGGTCATAACATAACGAACAAAATACTTTTTTATGTTAGATGCAGGAATGACACTCTTGCCACATTTCAGGTCACTTACCGTCATGCTGACATTTTGTAGTTCTTTGGGAGTCGCCAATACAGCTTGAGCAGATACACGTTCACCTTTCCAAGCACGTAGAGTCAATGTCTTAGTACTGGTAACAGGAACTTGACTGCGGGAATATCGTTGGTCTATCGTTCCCCAACCAAGGGATATCTTCTTCAAGGTTTTCCATGCTTCTTGTGGCCCTGGTTTGGGGTCTGCCAGTTCTGTGTCATTGGGTTGTGCCATAGCAGGAAGTGCCATCAGCAAGAGAGCTATTACGCTCAACCATTTGTCCTTTTTCATGTCTATTGCGTTTTTGGTTATACTTCGTATATAAAGAAATAACTATTCGTAGAGATAGAACATGCGTTCCATCATCTGCCATTTCTCATCACTTCGGGCTTCCGCCGAACAACCTTGGAATTTTGCCACGAAAGCTTCCCATTCTGCCTGACGTGGTAGAGTTGCCAAACGAGCCATTGCTTTGTCCCAGTCGAAATCTATGGGAGCATCCACTATCATTACAAGTTTGGTACCAAGGATGTAAATTTCCATCTCCAGAATACCTACCTCGCGAATACCATCGCGGATTTCTTTCCATTGATATTCCTGACTATGCCATTTACGGTATTGTGCGATCATTTCGGGATCATCACGTAGTTCCAATATTTGAACAAAGCGTTTTGTTTCTCCAGGGAATTTCTTCTGTTTGTAGCCTTTCATGTCTATATCCTTTTTTGTATTCACGCAAATATAGCAAGATTTCACGAAAGGATGATGCTCCAGTTTGGATTTTATTAATTAAAATGCTAACTTTGTTCCATAAATTAACTTTTCCTTCAGGAAATCTAATCAGAAAATGCCCTATGAAAAGATTTTTGTTCGTGTTGGTGATGGTCCTTTTGCCCACCACATTCCACGCACAACTCAAGAAAGTATACAACGAATCAATTGATCCCATTGCCCAGATAGATT
>CAMKMK010000167.1 GCA_946413885.1 uncultured Prevotellaceae bacterium | reverse complement strand
GTCTCTTCCACATCGCCAAATCCGTCGTTGATGGCAGTTCCAAAGAGCTTCATCGTAGGGCTCAGGTTCATGTAGGCATTCACCAAAGGAGGAATATTGTAGCCCAACTTGCGTACCTCGCGATTGAGAATACGGTAATCCTTGCGGAATTCCTCATGAGTGAAAAGTTCCTCAAATTGTTTGGGGTCGTGCCACAATTGCAGGGGCTTCATGGGTTCAATCAAATGGTCAGGATCAGGGAAATGCTTTTTCAGGAAATACAGTATCATGTCACGAGCCAAACGGTCATAACTGGGATACATCGTGAACTTGCCAAAGAGGTATTTCACATCGGGCTCTATTACGGTCAAAGCTCCCAAACCATCCCAAAGATTGTCTAAAGCGAAGATACCCTTTGTCCCCATGCGGCTGCTCTGATATTCAAAAGTGACGAAACTGCGTCCCAACTCGATGGTGTAAGGCATGTATTCCCTCATGAACTTCTCTGAGAAATGGAACATGTGACCTGTTGCCAGAATAGGTTGTCCATCAGGTCTCAACTGAACCTGGCTGCCCAGCAGATAACGGTATCCACCAAGAATCTCCTCTTCGTCGGGGTCCCACACAAGCAACTGCTTATAGGGATTCTCCATCGTATCGAACTCATCCAAGTCCAAAGCAAGACCTGTTCCTCCGCCTGCCTCACGGAATGCTATCTCGCGCAGTCTTCCCAACTCACGCACAACATTGGGAGAATCCTGCCACGTGACAACATAAATCTCATTGCCACTTTTGTTGGTCATTCTCAGCTTCTTGTCTTCCGTGAGTTCTGATTTCAAGTCCTCGCGTGGCACCTTGGGGATAATCTCTTCCATATTTTTCATCTACAACTGATAAACACATTCCTTGACCCACTGAGCCCATTGCTTAGCGGTCTTGCTCTTGTCGAAAGTCTGCCAGGGAATAGGAGTTCCTATCCTGACCGTATATTGATTGCCTCGACTGCGATACATTTCATCGGGTAGTAAAGCCATAGCGAAATTGGGCAGATGAAGTCGTTTGCACCAACGAGCCACATTATAAAAACGGTTGCTGTTTTGCCCCAAGAAATGAATAGGCACGACATCATGCTCATATTGGACACTTTTGGTGACAAAGGCTTTACCCCACTCTATATCACGAACCACACCATCGTCACCTTTGCGGCTACACAAGCCAGCTGGGAACATGATCACATGATTCTCGCCAGAGAAGGCGCTCTCCACGATGGCAGGGAAACTGCGTGACTGCTTACCTAACTTGTTGATAGGCACACACAAAGGAGCAAGTCCCTTGAGATTCATCAGCAAATCATTCACCAGATATTTGATCTTCCCATCATAGCGCTCGCCTATCACCCATCCCAGCGTTACTCCATCTATCGCCCCCAACGGATGATTGCTCACGAAGGTATAATACCGTCCGTCCATAGGCAGGTTTTCGCTTCCTTCCACATTTACCTTCACTCCCAAGTACTCAACCGATCCCTTGCAGAAAGCGACTCCTTCATCTCCTCGCCGCAAATATATGTTGATAAAATCCTGATGTATCAGTTTCTTCAACCAATTAATCAGAAACTGGGGAATGTATTTCGCCTTGCTGCCTGCACGACTGCGTATAATGCTGTCCAAATCAATTTCTGAGACAACTTGCTTGCCTTCTTCCATCTCGCATTCTTCTATTTAATGTGCAAAAATAACATTATTTTCCCTAAAACTCAAATGTTTTAGGGAAAAAGTGGGAAAAAACATTTAGATAATACGAAAACGGACTCAGTTGATGCGGATAGGACGATTGTTTATGAAGTAACGTCCACGAGGCAAACCAGTCAACCAATTGGTTCCTTTATTCAACCGCATAGCCATATAGAAAGCTCCGCTCTGAGTGTAAATGGGGAGAATCTGCTTGTGGTCACTTACCACACGGATGCTGCGTCCTGAAATATGCATCTGGATAGGGAAAGCCGAAGTGCTCATGCGCTGGCGAATGCCCAAGTCACGCATCTGATTCTGCAAGTTGGTCGTATCGACCTCTATCTTTGGCGGATTGGCAGTATGCTGAACCTTATTACCCGCAGTCAAACAGATGCCAACAAACAGCATCATTATCCCCACGAACAATGCCTTCATCGATTGTTTCATAGCAAGCAACATTCTTCTCACCTTATCAAATTCTGCGCAAAATTACAAATTTTGGATGAAAAGACCAAGAAAATCACAAAAATATTCAACAGGAGGGATAGCTCATTACCTCATGTACTTCACGTTTCCATCCCTCACGTTTACTTTCCTGCTGATATTGGCGGACCAGGGAAGAACGACGACCCGCAGGTCAGGACACCCGTAAAACATATCCTCGTAGAAAGTGTTTTGATGGGTACACGCCACATAATGGTAATGACTGCCACGCTGCTCTATGCGGTGACCGCTGAGTTTCCTCATCCCCATCACGTTCATCTTGCGAAGATCACGCGGCTCCATCGGCTGGGTGAAATCTATCCATCGCGGTCCATACCAGTCCATTCCCTGCTCATTCACAGCATTTATGTATATGTTCCGGTCGTTCAGTATCACACGCTGATCCACCAAAGGATCCAGAGAAACCTTCACACGATGCAGCACAGCATCTATGTCCAGGTAAGGCCTGTCGTCAGAGACAATACGGGCATTACTCAAATCCAGCAGCCGCAACGTGCCTCGTCTTCCTTCTCCGCCACACATAGCGCGCAGGGTGACAATGTCCGCAGAGTTGAGGGGCCCATAGACTTTCAGGCTGGCACAAGTGTACTTTTCTGCTTCAGTAAGAACCTGACTGAGGGTACCTGGCCGCATCAGCATCACTTCTTTGATGCCTGACTTATAGTGAAAGTTGGGATCCAGATAGAAGGTCATGTTCAGTTCCACCCGTTCATCATTACTGTACGACAGATTCCCTTTGGGAACCCATCGATGGATACTTTCGAATATCGACATGACACGCACCACCAGTTCTGGGCTTGGGTTTCTGGGATGAAGGACACGCTTAAGGGCCACGGTACTGTCGCTGTTGAGATAGAAAGAGACCGTGACGCGCATCCGTTTCCTTTTTTTGATGTCTCGCGGATATCCCACATTCTCTTCAAGATACTCGCGCAGCTGGGTTATTCCCTTCATCACAGGGACGGTTTGTGTGGCATCCGAATCCACCGTTAGGGTGTCCATCGTCTTCGGCTTCTTTTTGCGCATGACCACGTGCCCCACTTCGTATGAGTCAGGATGGATGAAAACGGGATTGTAGGCAACATGAGTGAAGCGCAACATTGCTTTTTCACAACGAGAGGGAATGACAAACACGCCTGTCTCCCCGCTTACTCCAGTTCCTATCACAGCTGAATCAGCGGGATTGAGCAAGGCAACGTTCACCTCTGGAAGGGGCACTCCTTCGGATGACACCACCTCGCCACGATAGCGGGGCAACCCTTTCCCGTAACTCTCCACATAGATGGTCTTGCCTTTCCCTTCTGTAAAGCGGACAGGATAATGACCTATCAATTGTTGTATCGCCTGGGGAACAGTAGCATCGCTGATCTCTGCACTTACAATGAAGTCTTCCAAATCATTGTAAATGAAATTGATATTATAGTCGGGCGAGACACGTGCCAACTCGCGCAAGGCAACAGGCAAAGGTTCCCCGCGAATAGATAAATGGATAGATTGAGCCTCCACTACACCACCCAGCAGATTCACCAACACAAATATCAGCAGTCTATGTCCACATGATTTTACCAGCACGATTCTCTCCTCCCCAATTAATTTTTACCCACCATCAATTTGTCTTTCTCGCGACGTATGCGGATCTGCTGGAAATGATTGAGCATATCCACCACATCATCCACCTTTTGGCCACGATCCCAGCGGAAGAAGAGACGGATTTCTTTGGCACCAGGTTCGATGAATTCGACCTTTACGTGATAGAAATGTCCCATTTCATCGAGAATCGAGTCCAAACGGACATTATCGTAAATCTTGTGTTCAGCAGCTGTGACCAAGGCTGGAATTTTGTCGTCCTTCAGTTCAGCGGTAGTCTCCTCAGCCCTCCACGATTGAGTAAAGAGATGAGTACGGAAAGCAGCGTAGGCAATGCCGCTCAGCAAAACGATGCCGACCAGTATGGCAGCATAGCGTTTCCAGCCGAATGGACGGGATTCCTGACGCAAAAGTTCCGCCGCCAAAGGTTCGTCCTCCTTCTCCGTCCCTTCTGCTGCTGCCAAGTCAAGCATCATCTGGCGGTAAGGTAGCAGGGACTGTGGGATATCGTCCTGCTCGCGGAAATACCGATATAGCTGCCGTTCCTCTTCCAGAGAGGTTTCTCCTTCCAGGTAACGCTTCATCAATTCGTTTGTTTGCTCCTGTGTCATAATTGTGGGTTTTGTTTGTTATACATGTCCATCAGCCTCTTTCTGGCTCTGCTCAGCGACATCCTGACAGCTACCTCGGAAATGCCCAGCAATTCAGCAATAGCCGGTATCTCCATTTCCTGCATGTGTCGCATCCGCATGATCGTCTGCTGCATGATAGGCAACTGGTTGACAAGACTCATCACGCGGGAAATCCTGTCATCTTTTGAAGGAAGCTGGTCCGCACGGAAACCATCCATGTAGGGCCGATACTCCACACGAGTCCGCTTGCGCAAACGGTCAATGCAGAGATTGCGGACAACCACATAGGCCAAAGAATCAGGACGGCGGATAGCCTCATCACGCATATCCCAAAGCCTAAGCAGGGCATCCTGCACAAGATCTTCAGCCTCTCTCTGGTCCTCGAGCCAATACTGGGCCATCAGCAAAAGACGAGGCCTCACCTGCTCCAGCATCCTTATGAAAGCATCCTTTTCCACGCTGCCAGTTTCTGCCTTTTTCAACATATCTTTGCCCTATAGACGTAAAAGAAACAGTTTTGTAACACGAAAATACAATTTTTTTTCAGTTTCCATGCATTTTTTTATGAAAAGCTACGATTCGCCCCGTTTTTTTGCAAATTTCTGACAACGAGAAAACCAGCACCATTGACTATCGTCAAGCTGCTTCACGTTCGGTAAAAACACATAAACAAGCTCTGTGTCCTACTCTCACTTACTCAGCAGCGTCTATCTGTTCTGGATGTAGATTCCCTTCTGTGGTTGCTGCTCCAGTCTGCGACCTGAGAGGTCGAAGAGGGCAGAGGAAGAGGAGTCTGACATAAGAGCGGATTGGAAAAAATGC
>CAMKMK010000166.1 GCA_946413885.1 uncultured Prevotellaceae bacterium | reverse complement strand
CAATTGATGGAGTAAGGTCTTCCTGAAACGAGTGAAGATTCAACGTGTTGTGTTGGTGATTTCAACGTGTTGACTCTTGCCTTTCAACGTGTTCTTTCCTCTCCCTCGACACGTTGCGGGATTGCTTTCTTCTGGTTGGTTGGTTCCAATAGACACATTTTCTTGTGTATGGTAAATATTTTTCATATACAATTCTTGGATTTTTAGTAAGATTCGTACAGTTGCAAAAGTTGCAGTTGCAAAAGTTGCATTTCGATTTTCAGTTTCTGTTGCAATAATAGTGAGCTGAATTTTTATATTATATCTTATAATAATAAAATTATTATAAGATATAATATAAAGGTAAATATCCTTCTTTCATGCAACTATTCAATTTTGCAAATGCAACTTGCAACTTTTGCAACATTTCCAAACCATCTTGTGATAGAAACGTCTCCTCTCTTGCCTTCTTCTTAACCCATTGTTATCCCCTGGTATTGTGTCCTTTCGTCACATACGCGCGTAAACGTGCGCTATGGCCTCGAAATGGGGCGAGGTGGTCCGTTGTACGTCGGGTGGGAGAACTCCTGCGAGAAGGGCCTTAAAACGCGAAATACGAGCTTTGGCTGATCTGGTGGGAGTGATCGGAGTAATCGGAGTGGTCGGAGTACTCTGAGTAATCGGAATACTCTGAGTAATCTGAGTAATTGGAAAGAAAAATCCCCTAAAGCCTAGTGGTTTTAGGGGATTTTGATATAAATTTGTAAAGTATTTTCGGTTACTTAATTTCGCGGACGTAGATGTCGCGGAACCATGTGCGGCTTCCATGAGCCTGCATCTCTATCTGCTCGCGTGGGAAGATGGGCTGCTTGCGGTCCCAGTAGTTCTCCATCACCACGTTGTCGACCACCAGCTTTCCGTTGAGCTTCACAGTCACCTTGTCGCCCACCATGCGGATGTAGAAGGTGTTCCACTCGCCCAGCTTGTTGTCGGCCACTTCGAGGGGAGTGCTGCGGTTCTTCTGGTTGTTGTAGAGTCCGCCGCTTCCCACTTGTGCTCCCACGTTCACGCGTGCGATGTCCCAGATCTGGACCTGTGGAGTGCCTCTCAGATAGACTCCTGCGTCAGGCTCCTTGCCTGCAGGATCGAGTTTCCAGTCGACCAGCATCTCAAAGTCGGCATACTGGTTGACGGTGCAGATGTTGTCGTATCCGTGGCCCACATAGGTGAGCATTCCGTCTTCCACTTTCCAGTCCTCGCGCATCACCTGATCAGCTTTTTCCTGGGCTTTGGCGAGTTCCTCGCCCGTCATCTTGGCGCGAGCGATGGGGTTCTGCACCAGTCCTTTCCAACCGTTCAGGTTGGTTCCGTTGAAGATGGACACGAATCCTTCCTCGTCCTTCGAGAGTCCGCCGAGGAAGTCCTCAATCTCCCTTTCTTCTTTCTCGCTCAGAACTGCTTGCGCAGTCTTCAGGAGGAGGCGGTAATTGATGCCGTTGTACTCAGGGTGAGCCATAGCAATCTTCTTGGTAACCTGTGCTGCCGTTTTTCTCAGTCTGCGGTTGGTCATCCAGTTTGCCGTATAGGCCATCGCTTGGAAGGTACCCGTCTCGCCCATTTGGGTCAAGATGCTTTTCTGCTCTTTCACATTCTCTGTCTTCTCCATCTGGTCGCGCAGTTGCAGGTATCTGTTCTCTGGCGTGATGTCCTGAGCCAGGGATGAAATAGAGGCTGATATCAGCAGGGCTCCTGTTATCGTCAGTTTAGTGAACTTTCTCATAAGGGCAGGATTCTTAAAGGGGGATTAAAGTATGTGTCAGTATCGCACAGCAAGGATTATTCCTCGCAGAGTTCTGTCAGGATGCCGCAGGTGCTCTTGGGATGGAGGAAAGCGATGTGGAGACCGTCTGCTCCGCCGCGAGGAGCCTTGTCGATGAGACGGATGCCCTTGGAGTCGCAGTAAGCCAATGAGTCGGCCACTCCGTCCTCGATCTTGAAGGCAACGTGATGGATGCCACGACCGCCGTTGTCGAGATACTTCTGTACGGTGCTGTCGGGTGACGTGGGCTCGAGCAGCTCCAGTTTCACCTCACCAACCTTCATGAAGGCGGTCTTAACCTTCTGGTCCTCGACAACCTCTTCCTTGTAAATCTTCAAACCCAGAACGTCCTCGAAATAGGGGCGTACTGCATCAATGCTCTGTACGGCAATGCCCAGATGCTCAATACGTGAAATCTTCATAATTTTGTTGTTTTTTTAGTGTTTATAGTGTTTAACTGTAGGCAAAGATACGAAATTATGTCTTTCGACGTTCTCTTTTTTATCCTTTTTTTATGTTTAGGTGCTTCCTTCGTGTCAGAATTCAATCAGGATGCGCCCGTTGATCATTCTTCCTGTCAGATAGTTGGGGACAGCGTACTGATGGTTGCTGATGTCGGTCACCCAGTAATAGCTGCTCACGTTGCTCAGGCCGAAGATGTTGAAGCAATCGAGCCCCAGCCAGATGTTTTTCACCAGGTCGGAACGCAGGTGACGGTCCTCGTTGTCGAGGAGGCGGTAGTTCATGCCTATGTCGACGCGCTTGTAGGCAGGAGCCCTGAAGGCGTTCCTCTCCAATCCTGTATGCGGAGGGCCAAAGGGTAGGCCGTCGGCAAAGCTGGCTTTCAGGTTCATCTTCCACTTGGTGGTGCCAGGGAAGAAGTCGCTGAAGAAGAAATTGAAGTTGTAGCGCTGGTCGGTAGGCTGGGGGATGCTCTTTCCGTTGAGGTTCATTTGGGCTTTCATCAGGCCAAAGCTTATCCAGGAATCCGTTCCTGGGATGAATTCTCCATAGAGCTTGAAATCGGCTCCCACGACGTATCCGTCGGCAATGTTGTTTCCGTAGTAGACAATCTTCACGTTGTCCACGTTGTAGGGATTCAGGTGGCTCTGAGCCTTGTAGTACACCTCCGTAGTGAATTTGAAGGGGCGTTGGCTCATGCGGAACTTGTATTCCATGCCTGCCACGACCTGGAAGGAGCGTTGGCTCTTGATGTTCCCATTGAGCTGAACCACCGTATTGCCGTTGGTGGTGACTGTGTCGCGGAGTTCCTTGTAGAAGGGCCGCTGGTAGTACATGCCTGTGGCCAGGCGGAAGGTAAGGTTCTCGTTGCAGGAGGGAACGAATCCCAGGTTCACGCGTGGCGAGACGAGCCATTCGCTGTTCCAGCTCCAGTAGCTCAGTCGAGTTCCATAGTTCAGACTGAGGATGCCTACCTTGCTCTCGTTGCGATAGGTGTCCTGAGCGAAGAATTCCATCGCGTTGCTGCTGATGTCGTTCACGCTTTTCAGGTTGTAGATTACCTTCAGGTCCTCTCCTGTGTGGGGCACGCTGTAGCCGCTGCTGTCGCGATATTCCCATTCGCGGCTGTTCTCGTCGATGCTCTCGTGTTTCCAGGAGAGTCCCGTTTGCAGCTGGTGGTGCCTCTTGGCATATTCGTAGGCCAGTTTCAGCGTCTGGGACTTGCTGTTCAGGTAGTTCCTGGCATGCTCCATATAGGTCCCCACGCCCAGCTGCTCGTCCTCTGTGGTCTCGTTGAGCCAGTATTGCCCCTGTATGTCATAGGTCTCGCGCTCAGCTGTGCTGAAGGCAGAGGCTGCCAGGCTGAGGGCTCCAGCGCCCAGCTTTCGTGAGATTTTCATGGTTCCAAAGAGTGTGCGGAAGAGGTCAGCCTCCTTGCCGTCGAAGTAGACGGTGAAACTCTTCACGTCCTCCAGCGTACCAAATTTTGTCTCGCGGTTCTTGGGGGTAAAGTTGTAGTTGTTCTTGCTGATGTATCCTATCACATCCACTGACCAGTTCTTGTTGGGAGTCCAGCTCAAGTAGCCTTGATAATCCAGGAATTTTGGCCTGTATTCGCCTTTCGTCTCCAGGCTCCCCAGCATGTACTGGTTGGTCTTGTATCGAAGCCCGTTGCTGAAGCTGATTTTTCCGTTGCCGTATCCGCCATAGACGTTGGTTCCCAGCAGGCTGGCTTGCACGCTGCCCTCCGCCTTCTCTGGCCGTGCGTAGGTGATGTCGAGCACGCTGCTCATCTTGTCGCCATACTTTGCCTCGAATCCGCCAGCGCTGAAGTTCACCTTCTCCACCATATCGCTGTTGATGATGGAGAGTCCTTCCTGCTGTCCGCTGCTGATGAGCAAGGGGCGGTAGACTTCCACTCCATTGATGTAGACACAGTTCTCGTCGAAACTGCCTCCACGCACGTTGTACTGGCTCGACAGCTCGTTGTGGGTGCTGACTCCTGCCTGGGTAGCCACCAGTTCCTCTACGGCGTTGCCAGTCGTGCTGGGCATGCGTTTCAGGTCTTTGGTGTTCAGCTCTTGTGTCGTCCCCATCTGGCGCCGTGTGTCGCTCACTGTCACCTCCGTCATATCCTTTCCTGCGCTTCTCATCACGATGTTCAGGGTAAGGTTTCCCTGCGGCTTTTTCAGTACGCGTCGACGTTTCTCGTAGCCTATCATGTTGTAGAGAATAGCCACGCTGTCGGCTGTCTTGAAACTGAGCCGATATTGTCCGTTCAGGTCCGTTGTGGTGCCAATGGGCTGCCCCTCAACGCGAACGGTGGCAAATTCCACAGGTGACTGGTCTTCGTCCACAACTCGCCCTTTCAGGTGTACAGTGGCCGTGTCTTGTGTCTCCTTCGCCTCCTGGGCAAGCATGAAGAAGGGACACAAAACCATTACATATATTAATATGTATACTCGTCTCATCAAATTAATAAACGGAAAACATACCCTTTTTTGTATATCTCCCGTCAACTTTTTCTTAACGACGAGTCAAAAAAGCTCTCTCAATGCGATGGAAAGACGTTGAAAACGAGCTTGTTGTAACGATTTTTGGAGAATGCAGGCAAAGTGGCGTGGGGAAGTACATCAACGACTGGGCTGTAGGTGCATTTTAGGCAGGAAGAAGCGGCAGTGTCAGAAAAATGTTGTACCTTTGCCCTTACTACGATATCCTCTCGCCAATGAAGATCATACATGTGGATATGGACCAGTTCTTTGCGGCTGTCGAACAGCACGACCAGCCAGAACTGAGAGGTATGCCGATAGCGGTTGGACATGATGCAGAGCGTGGTGTAGTGTCTACGGCCAGCTACGAGGCCCGCCGCTTTGGCGTACACTCTGCCCAATCCATCCAGTTGGCTAAGCGTCTGTGTCCGCAGCTCATCATTGTGGAACCTCATTTCCAGCGTTACAAGGAAGTGTCTGCACAGTTGCGGGCCATCTTCCACGACTATACCGA
>CAMKMK010000165.1 GCA_946413885.1 uncultured Prevotellaceae bacterium | reverse complement strand
GCCAGCCTAAAAATCTGGGGGTCATATGAATGGCAAACAGGAGCTAATCAAAAAGGTGATCGTTCGCTCATAAATTCATATGAATATGGTGCAAACGCTAGTCTTACCTACCCACGCTTCATGTTCTTCAAGTTAGGACATCAAATGGATCAAAGAGCAGCAACTAGTACCAGTTTTCAGTTGGATTCTCGTTGGCTGAACCGAGCAAATTATTTTGGAAGAGTATCTTTAGGCGTTAGAGTTACGTATACTTATCAACCTCGCAGAAATCGAAAGCACGAGATTACCCCCTTCCGTTTGGACTATGATGTGCAACTCCACACCACAGCCCGATTCGACTCCATAGTAAATAAAAATCAAGCGCTCTATGCCAGTATGCGTGATCAGTTTGTTCCCAGCATGGAATATATTTACAATTGGACCAGCCGACATCATGCTCCGCGAACCCTCACGCTGAATGCCAAAGAAGCTGGTAACATTACTTCTTCTCTTTATTCTCTAACAGGAAATAAATGGAAAGAAAAGAATAAGAAATTGATGGGAGTACCCTATGCTCACTATATAAAAACAACAGCAGAATATACCCATAAATTCATGCTCAACGAAAAATCCTGCATCGCTACCCGTATTTTTGGAGGAGTCATCTGGAGCTACGGAAACAGCACAACGGCTCCATATAGCGACTTGTTTACTATTGGTGGAGCCAACAGTATCCGTGCCTTTACAACCAGAAGCATTGGTCCTGGTTCATATCATCCTGCCAATAGTCAATACTCCTACATTGATCAAATGGGTGATCTGAAATTTGAAGCTAATGTGGAATATCGTTTCCCCATAGTTGCCAATCTATATGGTGCTACTTTTATTGATGCAGGTAATGTGTGGTTGCTAAATAAAGACCAAGAGCGTACAGGGGGAAATCTCAATATCAATCGTTTAGGCAAGGAGATAGCTTTAGGAACAGGTGTCGGCATACGTTACGATTTGGATTTCCTAGTCATTCGTTTCGATTTGGGTATTGGGCTCCATGCTCCTTACGAAACAACTAAAAATAGATATTACAACATGACACGCTTTGGTAAGTCATTAGGTTATCACTTTGCTATCGGATATCCTTTCTGAGAAATTTCAAAGAATAAAGTATTTTATCTACATAAAAATTGTAACTTTGCACATTGATAAAACATATCTTCGACATTATATAATTATTCACAAATAATAAACAAAGACTATGAAACCTACATTATTTCTTTTGGCTGCTGGTATGGGTAGCCGCTATGGTGGTTTAAAACAACTTGATACGCTGGGACCTCAGGGACAGAGTATCATGGATTATAGCATCTATGATGCTATTCAGGCTGGTTTCGGTAAAATCGTATGGGTTATCCGTCGAGACTTTGAAGAACAATTCCGCACTCAGATTCTGAGCAAATACGAAGGTCACATTCCTTGCGAACTATGCTTCCAAAGTTTGGACGCGCTGCCTGAAGGGTTTACCGTTCCTGAAGGTCGAACCAAACCATGGGGCACCAATCATGCTGTTATGATGGGCAAGGATGTCATCAAGGAGCCTTTCGCTGTCCTTAATTGTGATGACTTCTATGATCGTGATGCTTTCCAGGTAATGGCTAAATTCCTCTCTAATCTTCCAGAAGGAAGCAAAGGTCAATATGCTATGGTTGGCTTCCGCGTTGACAACACCCTCTCTGAGAGCGGTACTGTAAGCCGTGGAATATGCGAGAATGACGAGAAGACTCATCACTTGACCAGCGTTATAGAGCGTACCAAGATTGAACGTCACGATGGTGTTGTTCAGTATCTCGATGAGAATGACCAGTGGGTTAGTATTCCTGACACGACTCCTGTCAGCATGAATTTTTGGGGATTTACTCCCGATTACTTTGAATATAGTGAGGCTTACTTTCGCAACTTCCTTTCAGATCCCAAAAACATTGCCAATCTGAAGAGTGAGTTCTTCATTCCCTTGATGGTAGATCATTTAATCAAAAATGGCAAGGCCACATGCGAGGTTCTTGATACCACAAGCAAATGGTTTGGCGTCACATATCCCGAGGACCGTCCTGAAGTAGTTGCCAAGTTGGCTAAACTGCATGAACAGGGACAGTATCCTAATGAAATGTTCTAATCTATTGTCAATTCACAAAGAATTACCCTACCCCTGCATGCAGAAACATGCAGGGGTCTAACAAAATGTGGCTTTACGTTTCCACATATAATTATTTTCTTAATCATCATCCTATTACCTTAACATGTCTGGGATGTACGAAACATGCAGACTATAATACGCAAAACCCTTTATGAAATTCTTTGCTACTCTCTTCGTCTTCCTCTTCATAAATGTTAGTATATGGTCATCATCTAACCACGCCCTCCGTGACTATCTCGAGAATGGTGACTCGTCATTCAGTTGGACCGTAATTGATAGCACACGAGAAAGTGGCATATTAGCCTATCGTCTCCATCTTGTCTCCCAGACATGGCAAGGCATACCTTGGAACCACGAACTTGTAGTTCTCATCCCTCAGAAAGTGAAGCATCATGAGGCTCTGCTCCATCTTACTGGAGGTAGTGAAGACGAAAACACAGGACAAATAAAGTACCACGGATGGGATGATGGCACTATACGTACTATGGGACGGATAGCCCATAACTGTCAAGCCGTTACTGCTATCCTGTGGCAAGTACCCCGACAACCTCTCTTCAATGGCATGAAGGAGGATGTTCTTGTCTCATACACTTTTCATCAATACCAACAAACAAGTGATGAGACCTGGCCTTTACTCTTCCCCATGACTAAGAGTGCTTTGCGTGCAATGGATGCCATCTCTCAGCTAACAACTTCGAGAAAGGTACGAAAGGAAATAAACCGTTTTGTTGTTAATGGCGTCTCAAAGCGAGGATGGACAACCTGGATGGCAGCAGCCTCGGGTGATAAGCGTATTGTAGCTATAGCACCTATGGTAATAGATATTCTGAACATGCCCGTTAACGTGGCATATCAAAAGCACATGTACGGTAAATACAGTCCAGAAATCCAAGACTACGTCAATCTAGGACTTACTGAAACAGTCTCGAATTCTGACGGCAAAGCCCTTGTGGAAATGGTAGATCCTTACTCCTATCGACAACTCTTTACGATGCCCAAAATTGTCTTTATGGGAACCAACGATCCTTTCTGGACGGTGGATGCAGTAAAAAACTATATTGACAGCATTCCTGGTCATACTCTACTAAACTATACTCCTAATGCAGGACATGACCTGCGTGGTGGGCGTGAAGCAAGTAATACCTTAGAAGCTTTCTTCTATCAAACCATTCATGGGCAACGCTACCCATCTTGTAAACATTCAGCCTTCCTCGTAAATAACGATAAGGCTCAAATAAATATTGATATCAAACACGGACGGCTGATTAAGATTGAACTATGGGAGGCAGAGTCTATGACAAAAGATTTCCGCAAGATAGAATTCCTTGCCAAAGAGCTTCCCATACCTAACAAGCGATCTTTCAGCATTCCTGTCTCATTGCCGGCAACTGGGTACAAAGCCTTTTTTGTACGTCTATACTACAAACATCCAACTGAGGCAGAACCCTATACAATCTCTACCCGAATGTATACAGCCAGTAATACTGAACTTTATAAGGATGCTTATAAAATCTGAATAAAACACAACGTGTTGTGTTTGCCATTTCAACGTGTTGACTCTGCGGTTTCAACGTGTTGACTCTGCGGTTTCAACGTGTTGTCTTTGAGGTTTCAACGTGTTGATTCCTCCTTTTCGACACGTGGCCAGAATCAAGGAGAGTATTCCTTATTCGTGAGACACAACTGCAAACTACAGAAACTACACGTGACTTTATTGACAAAATCAGGTATAGGGCCTATATCTTGATATGTTTTTATTATGTATTTTGCTGTTTTTCAGCAAGTCTCTCCAATGTTTGATAACATTGCATCAAACCACGAGGAACATGAAAACAGCCTTTCCACTTTCCGCCCTTCAGGCTTAGAAGTACCTCTCCTCGACGATTCAGATAACCAAACCATTCTGGATAGTCTGGATCCTTAAAATGCGACCAGACATAATCATGAACACGCAAGAACCAACGCAAGCATTCCTCGTTGCCCGTCAGTTCGTATCCTTTCAGGGTAGTGATGAGTGTCTCGATATGCACCCACCAAAGTTTCTGGTCCCACTCTAATTGTTGCTGGGGATGCCCCTTACGATCCAAGAAATAGAAGATGCCGTCATATTGCTTATCCCATCCACACTCAATCTCGCGCAGGGCGATATGAACAGCCTTTTCGATAAGGTCCTTTCGTCCCAAACGACGTCCCAGATCCATAATGAACCACATAGCCTCGATAGCATGACCAGGGTTCTGAAGTCGGCCTTCAAAACAATCCACCATAGCCCCATCCTTGCTTACATGCTCCACAATCATATCAAGTTCAGGACGATAGAACACGTCCATCACCTCGTGGATGCAATTGTCAATTGTTTCTTTCAGGAAATCTGGTTTCAGAAGAGACTCTATTTCGAGTGACACGTTGCAGAGAATCATAGGCAAATCGAAACTCTTCAACGCTCGAGCTCCTGGAGCAGCTTTGCTCCACTTTCCCTTTGGGTTGTCTAATCTGGAAAGTACTATGTCAAAAGTTTTCTTGGCAACATCTGCATAGATTGGGTTTCCTGTAGCGATGTACAACTGTCCAAAAGCGATGACTGCGAATGTGTAGGAGAAAATGTTATAGGGCTCCACCAGAGGATGTCCTGCTCTGTCGAGAGAGAAGTACCAGTTATAATGCCCATCATGACCATACTTCATTAGGAACTCTGCTCCCGCGATGGCAGCATTCAACCATTCCTGACGTGGATCCACCTTATTGTATAGCGTAGCCAGCATCCATACCTGTCGTCCCTGAAGCCAGATGAACTTATCTGTATCATAGATCGAACCGTCGCGTTCCAAACATGTGAAGAATCCTCCATATTCGGCATCGATACTCTTCTCCATCCAGAAAGGCATCACGCGATCCAATAATTCACTCTTATATTGGGCAGCAAGTGCCTTGAAATCTACTTCCATAATTACTTTTTGTTATTGAAAAATAAAGAAACCAGCAGTCCCACCATAACGCTCACCACGATACCAATTGCCCCATAAAGCAGGAAATGGATATTGGTGTATAGGCTAATGGCAAGCACAACCAAAACACCCGTCAAGAAACCCGTCAAGGCAGCTCC
>CAMKMK010000164.1 GCA_946413885.1 uncultured Prevotellaceae bacterium | reverse complement strand
CTCATTCAACTCTATCCCAATCAAGCCCAACTTTATGCGGCAAGAGCGGGCATGGAACAGGAGCGACACCAACACGAGGTTGCCCTCCATGACTTCAACAAAGCCATCGAGCTGGAGCCCACGAATGCTGACTACTACATCGCTCGAGGCACCTATTTCCTGACGGTAAAGAAAAAGAAACTCGCCAAAGCAGATTTCACCCAAGCCGTGAAGTACGGAGCAGACGAAAAAGAAGTTGCTGCACTCCTGAACGAGTACAGCAACAAATAAGTATGTGAATCTCTTTCCTTGAAAAGTGCTCTCCCTTACCCTCTCACGATGGTCTGGGCACGGTCAGGACCTACGCTGACGATGGTGATGGGTATTCCTGCCTCTTGCTCCAGGAAAGAGATGTAGTCGCGGAAAGCCTGAGGGAACTGGGACTCGCTGGTCAGGTTCGTCAGGTCAGACTTCCATCCCTTCAATTCACGATAGACGGCCTTCCATCCCTCTGTGTCGTATGGCATATCGGCAGTCACCACACCATCCTTCTCGTAGGCGACACAAGCCTTGATGGTATCGAAGCCATCCAGCACATCGCTCTTCATCATGATGAGTTGAGTCACACCGTTGATCATGATGGCATACTTGAGAGCCACCAAATCCACCCATCCACAACGGCGATTGCGCCCCGTCACAGCTCCATATTCATGACCTATCTCACGAATCTTGTCACCTGTCTCGTCGAAAAGCTCCACAGGGAAAGGTCCGCTTCCCACACGGGTGCTGTAGGCCTTGAAGATTCCAAATATCTCGCCAATCGCATTGGGGCCAACACCCAAACCCGTGCAGACACCGCCACTGACAGTATTGCTGGAGCTGACGAAAGGATAGGTTCCATGATCGATATCGAGCATCGTGCCCTGGGCGCCTTCTGCCAGAACGTTCTTGCCTTCAGCCAACGCCTTGTTGATCTCGATTTCCGTATCCGTCAATTGGAAACCACGCATATACTCCACCCCTTCAAGCCATTTCTTTTCCTCGTCGGAAATGTCATATTCGTAGTTCAAATCGCGAAGTATCTGGGCATGACGAGCCTTCAGCGTCTCGTATTTCTGCTGGAAATTATCCAGGATGTCACCCACGCGGAGTCCCGTCCTGCTGGCCTTCTCGCTGTAAGTAGGGCCGATTCCCTTGCCTGTGGTACCCACTTTGTTCTTTCCCTTGGCGGCCTCATAAGCCCGATCCAGTACACGATGGGTAGGCAGAATCAGATGAGCGCGCTTGCTGATGTGCAAACGACCACGCAAGTTGTAGCCAGCAGCCTCCAGTTCCTGTGCTTCAGCCATGAAAAGGTCAGGTGCGATGACACATCCGTTGCCTATGATATTCACTTTATCCTTGTCGAAGATGCCGCTGGGAATGCTGCGGAGTACAAATTTCTTTCCTTCGAAGATAATGGTGTGTCCTGCATTGGGACCACCCGCAAAACGAGCTACAATATCATATTTAGGAGTGAAAACATCCACTACCTTTCCCTTGCCCTCATCTCCAAAAACGATGCCAAGTAGAGCATCCACTTTACCTTTTGCCATATAAATCTGAGTCTTATTTCTTTGTTGTAAGTTTCTTTTCTCTCATTTTTATCTCCTTGCGCCTTGCCATCTCGCACTTGCGGCAGAGTCCGTGAAGATACAGGACAGGCTGGCGAACAAAGAATTGACGGGTCTTTATTCCATTCAGGAATCGTGTAACCTCAACCTTATCTAAACGTTTAACCAAACCACACTGGTTGCACACCATACAGACACGTGGACGCTTGTCGATGTTCTTCTCGTACAAAGATGCCCGCTGTAAGGTATGCTTGATAACCAACTGGGCATCCACAAACGTTTCCAACGTGTTGAAAAGCGTGACCCTACTGACCTGAAAGGACGAACACATCCGCATCTTCTCGCCCAGCTGCTCGATGGAAAAGATGTCATCCAACTGACAGATGGCTCCCAGCACCTCGAACCGCTCAGGAGTCTTGCGCATGTGCCGCTTCTCCAGATATTCTATCAGCTGGGACTTTGCTTGAAGATATAAACTGCCATTCGTATCCATTCTCAGGCACAAAGATAGTGATTTTATTTGTAAGGAATATCAATAAAGGTTAGTTTTTTTAGGAACTATTCCAATCTATCCAAAACGGCACGAATCGCTTTCCTGAGATTCAGATCAGCATCAGGGAGCGAAGAAGAGGCCTGGTCACGCAGTTCAGCAAGCGATCGCTCGTTGAGTTGAGCGCCAGCCTGCAACAGACGAGCCATGATGAGAAAGCCATACAACTGACGCATCGGATTGTCGGAAGCTATCCACTGGAAGGCTGCCTCGGATGCCCACGATTGGCGCCACAAGAGATTCATGACTGCCATCTGAGCCACCTCTGCCGTAGGAGTCTCATCCACCCAGATGTCCGCTATCTCAGGCAGGAACTCATCGAGAGGCATCAGCAAAGTGGCCAAAATCTTACACTCGCGGATGTTCCAATTCCAGAGAGCCTGCGCAAGTCGCCTATTGGGAGCAAACTCCTGGGCAATGCTGACCAAACGAGGATATTCCACTCCAAAGATCACTTTGTAAGGCATACCTGCCTCGCGCATCCTGGCTGCGAGGACACCATTCATACTGGATCGGAATTCCTTCTTGATATCCCGTATTTGTTCGTCGATTGTCATAAGGTTCTATAATCTCTGCTGTAGCGCAGCATCTGTTCGTCGTAAGGCTCTCCATAGGTCAGGTTCACTGCCGTTATCTTACCTTGGGAATCACGTTCCACCTCGTAACGTGGATTGATGAATCCTTTGTAGGGAGCCAAATCCAGTTTCTTGTAGCGAGCCAACACTTGTCTGTGAAGCGCAGAATCAATATGGACTCCGTAAGTCTCCACAAGGATCCTGGCAGCCTCATAGTCTCCTTCGCTCTTTATCCGCTGAACTTCAGCCAACAAGACTCCAAACGCCTTGCGCAACAGGGTATAATCTAAAATCTCCACATAAGTCTTTCCAGCATGTTCTACCAATTGGACAGCCTGAGGATAGTGCTCCAGTGTCCAGCGGGCAATCAAAGCACGGTTGCGCATGTGGGCCTCTTCAATGTTGTGATCAGGTTCGATACGCACCATCTGAGTCAGCAGGCCATTCATCAGATAGCTGTAATACTGTGCTTTATAAGCTTCCTCATCAGGAACAAGTCCCAACTCTACCAGTTTCTTGTCAGCCAAGTAATAAAGGCCAAAAAGGTCAGCACGAGCCTCCTCAATGCAACTTCCGTAAGCTTTCAAGGCATCAGAATCCACACCAGGGAGCAACTTTCCACTTCCATGTCCCAAACATTCGTGCAGGTCTGTGTGAAGGTCATCGCATACCTCACCATAACGGTTCAGCAGGTCCAGCGTCTCCTCATTGATGACGAACTCCTCTCGAAAGCCATTCCCCTTGGCAGCTTGATTATAAGCATGCGTCAGGTTCCCTATCGTCACACTTTTACTTCCATACTCAGCACGCACCCAGTCGTTATTGGGCAGATTGATCCCTATAGCACTACTGGGATAAAGATCACCACCCAAGATGACAGCGTTAATCACTTTGGCAGAAACACCTCGACAAACCTCCTTGCGAAAACGGGGATCTACGGGAGAATGATCCTCAAACCATTGGGCATGCTCACTCAACAGACAGGCACGATGTGTTGCCTGCTTATCCACAAAATTCACGTAACCTTCCCAACTGGCTTTCAGTCCCAAGGGGTCACCATAAACTTCCGTAAATCCGTTGGTGAAGTCCACTTCACCCTTCGTTTCGCCTACCCACAAAATTGTATAGGCATCAAAGGTCTTCAAGTCGCCAGTACGATAGAATTCTATCAATTTCTTTATGACTTCTTCCTGTTGAACATTCTCTGCATAGGGAATCGCCTGTTCCAGACAAGAAATGATGCGGTCTATCGCTACTCCATACTTGCCACCCGAATGCCAGATATCCTCATGAAGATGTCCCTTCGCATCACGCACCAACGTGCTGTTCATGCCATACATGATGGGGTGATCAGCATCGCCTGCGGATTTTTGAGCGGCATAGAACTCTTCTGCCTCAGCTTGGGTGATTCCTTCTTGGTAATAATTACAGGAGGAGGTCAGCAACAAGTCTTCTCCTTCGGCCTGATTCACACGCTTGGGGCATACCTCAGGATTGAAGATGACAGGAAACAACTCATCGCAAAGCTCCTCTACGGTCTGTCCTTTATTAAGAGGCAACTTCGATGCGGGTACTGAAAGTACAGCACGACGCAAGAAAGCAGAAGTGAAGCCAGGATGAAACTTTTGGCTCCCATAATGATGATGTATTCCATTGGAGAACCACACGCGCTTCAGATAGATGGTAAATTCTTTGAATTCATGAATATCCCGCTCTTCTTGGTAATCCGTATAAACCGTCTCAAGAAGCTGACGTAAACGAAGGTTGTAGAGACAATTCTGATCCCACAGGATATCGCGCCCCCAAAGCGCAGCCTCGCTCAGATAATAGGCCAATACCTGCTGACGAAGATTCAGGTCCTGGAAACCCGGGACCTGATATCTCAACATTTGCAGATCAGCGAAGCGCTCGTCTGCAAACTGGAAAATCTTTTCACTTTGCATTTATCCGTTCATCTTCTTCTTGGCACGTGATTCTCTCAGACGTTTTCTGCGGTCATTCAACTGCGTCTCAATCTGAGCCATATTCTTCTGGCGATACTCACGAGGAGTAATACCCGTGCGCTTGTAGAAGGCTGCATAGAAGGACTGACGGTTGGAAAAACCTACTGTCAGAGCAATGTCCTCCATCGTCATTTTTTGCGAATGTTTGTCCTTGAGCAGATACATAGCGTCCTTGATACGGAACTCGTTTACCATCTGCGAGTAATTGTCTTGATATCTCAAGTTGATGACTGCACTGATATAACGGGTATTCGTGTTCAGTTCATCAGCCAGCTTCTGGGCGCTATACTCAGGATTACGGTACTTTTTCTCTACGATAAACTTTGCCATTATCGCTTGATACATGTTTTCCACCATCTCAGGATTCAGCAATGAACGGTAGAGGGGAGCACGCATTTTTTTCTCTGTCAGATTGTATTTTCCCATAATATTCTTGTTCTTTATGGTGCAAATATATAACTATTTTTTAAACAATGTATCCAAAAAAGAGATAAAAAAATGTTAACTTTGCAAAGTGAATTGTTTTTGTCATTATGTTTCTCACCCTAAAACGATATTTTGGATACGAAAGTTTCCGTCCTCAGCAACGTGAAATCATCCAACA
>CAMKMK010000163.1 GCA_946413885.1 uncultured Prevotellaceae bacterium | reverse complement strand
TGTAAGGATTCTCCATTACACACTCCATCTTCTCAGTATCGGTAACGAAGTAGGGTGAAAGATAACCACGATCAAACTGCATTCCCTCAACAACACCAATAGTGGTGTCACGACCCTTAGCTTCCTCGATGGTGATTACTCCATCTTTGCTCACCTTCTTCATTGCTTCAGCCAGCAGCTTGCCGATCTCAGGATCGTTGTTGGCACTTACGGTGGCAACTTGCTCGATCTTGTCGTAGTCGCTACCTACCTGCTCAGACTGTTCCTTGATGTTCTCCACAATCTTGGCAACAGCCTTGTCGATACCGCGCTTCAGATCCATAGGATTAGCACCTGCAGCCACGTTGCGCAGACCCTCGCGAACGATAGCCTGAGCCAATACGGTAGCAGTCGTTGTTCCATCACCAGCGTCGTCACCAGTCTTGCTGGCAACACTCTTTACGAGCTGTGCACCAGCATTCAGGAAATGATCAGCAAGCTCTATCTCTTTTGCAACGGTCACACCATCCTTGGTGATTTGGGGTGCACCAAACTTCTTTTCAATAATCACGTTACGACCCTTGGGACCCAGTGTTACTTTCACTGCGTTTGCCAACTGATCTACGCCCTGCTTCATTTGCTCGCGGGCTTCAATATTGAATTTAATTTCTTTAGCCATTTTCTTATGAATTATGAATGTTGATTATTTCAGGATTGCTACTACATCGTTCTGACGCATAATCAGGAACTTCTTGCCATCATGTTCCAGTTCAGTTCCAGCATATTTGCCATAAAGTACAACATCGCCCTCTTTCAGTACCATCTCTTCATCTTTGGTTCCAGTACCAACTGCAACGATGGTTCCCTGAAGGGGCTTTTCCTTTGCTGTGTCAGGAATAATGATTCCACCAACTGTCTTAGTCTCTGCGGGAGCGGGCTCAATGAGCACGCGGTCTGCCAATGGTTTAATACTCATAATCTATTTTCTTTTAGGTTTAAACATTTATAATTTTCTGCTTTATTCCTACGAAGCATGTGCCAAACTGCAACTTGCGCCATTTTGTCAGTCTCGTGTGACATATTTTTGTCCATTTTGTCGCTTGGTAGTTTATTTTTTGCTATCTTTGTGCTGAGATAGATTCCTTTTGATGGCATTTTCGTACGGGTTTTGACATGAAGATTGCACTTACATACCTTGTCATCTTCGGAATGGCAATACTGATTCTCAGTTTGATCCCCATACGGTCTGATCAGGCTTGGGAACCAGCTGTCATCATTCCCGTTACTGCCGCCCTCTTTACCTTACTTATTTATCTTATATGCAAGATTGCACGTACTGATGATCATCCTTGGTGGATTTTTCTCACAGCCATCTTCGTGCTGTTCTTTTTCCCTGGAGCCTCCACATTCTTCTTGCTCGACGAGGCATCTGTCATTGAACTTGGTTCCCAATGCATTGTTCCCTTTTTCATAGGCCAATATAATCGAGTCAGCCAGCGGGAGTTCCGCCGATGGTACATGCTGATGCTTTTAATGGGAATCTTTTGCAGTTATACCCACGATGGAATTACCATTCCTCTTTGCGCAGGTTTCTTGTGGCTGGCATTCCTCCATCGAGACCATTTTTTCCGATCAGGATGCTGGCCTATGGTGGTAGGCTTTCTCATTGGCACCAGCATCAGTATCTGGCAGGCATACAAGAAGGGTTTTCCAGGTCCTCCTTCTGACATTGAGACGTTTACCGATCATACCGTCATGATTTTCCAGCTCCTTTGGGATACCAAGATATTTCTTCTTTCTGTGGTCCTGACAGGTTACCTCAGTATGTCTCTTTGGGGACGTCGCTTACTTCTTCAGACGATTCGAGACCAGTCACTCCTTAGCTGGTGTACCATCTTCTCCGTTTGTACACTTCCCTTCGCTCCTTTGGGATTAGAGAATGCTGTCATCGGAGTCTGCTTCTTTTCCATGATTTGGACTCTTTGTCTGGGTCGAAGTCTGGCAGTCAAATGGAATTATAGTAAACCTCTAAATAAAAACGCAGTCACATGAATATGAAATCTAAAATCTGTATGGCTTTTGCCTTCCTGTCCATGATGGGAACGTCTCAAATAGCCCAAGCTGATACTGTTGACAATTTGTCAGCCAATTTCCAGAAGATTCCTGATAGTCAACGTATGGCGGTCTATTGGTACTGGATGTCCGACAACATTTCCGTCAGCGGAGTTCAACATGATTTGGAAGCCATGAAGGAGAAGGGTATCACTCGTGCCTACATTGGCAACATCTGGCAAGATGATGTAAAGCCGGGTAAAGTAAAAGTGATGAGCGACGAGTGGTGGAAGGTGATGCATGCTGCACTAAAGCGTGCCAGTGAATTGGATATAGAGATAGGTATATTCAATTGTCCTGGTTGGAGCCAGTCAGGTGGTCCCTGGGTACAGCCCCAGCAGGCTATGCGATACCTTGCCAGCCAGAGCGTGAAGGTGAAGGGTGATGGACGTGTTCAGACCATCAAACTGCCATCTTTGGGAAAGGATGCGAAGGATGTCCGTGTGTTGGCGGTTCCTGACCTATCTGATCAGTTCCATCCCACTACGGCTCAATTGCAGAAGAAAGCTAACGAGGATTTGGTTCAGGAGATAGATTTGGGGGCAGAGCGCACTGTGCGAAGCATCACGTTCCGTAGTGATAGCTATCTCTTGACGGATGCCGTCATCGAGGCTAAGGTGGGGAATGAGTTCAAGCATCTCAAGACCGTGCATCTCGACCGCACAAACCACGCCCTCAACGTTGGTTTCCATCCTCATGCTCCCATCGCTGTCAGCCTGCCTGATACTCAGACCTCTCAGGTGCGTGTGACATGTAAAGGAGGCCCTCGTGATTGCACCTTTACGGCTGTTGTGAGCGATGAGCCTTGTGTGGAGCGGTTCGAGGAGAAATCGCTGGGCAAGATGTTCCAGACTCCATTGCCTATGTGGGGAGAATACATGTGGCCTACTCAGCCGGAACCTCAGGGCAGCAATCTGTTGGTTTCTGAGAGTCAGGTACAGGATCTGACTTCTCTGCTCAAGGCAGATGGCTCTCTTGCCTGGAAGGCTCCCAAGGGCCAGTGGACCATCCTGCGTACAGGGATGTTGCCTACGGGCGTCACCAACGCTCCAGCTTCTCGTGAGGCAACGGGTTTGGAGGTCGACAAGATGAGTCGTGAGCATGTGGCAAGCCATTTCGATGCCTTCCTGGGCGAGTTGCTGCGCCGTATTCCGGCTGAGGACCGTACCAGTTTCAAGGTTGTGGTAGAGGACAGCTACGAGACTGGCGGCCAGAACTGGACAGATGATATGATAGAGAGTTTCCAGAAGCGGTATGGCTACGATCCAGTGCCTTATATCCCTACGCTTTACGGTCAGGTGATTGGGTCTCAGGACAAGACGGAGCGTTTCCTTTGGGACCTTCGTCGACTGATTGCCGACCGTGTGGCTTATGATTATGTGGGAGGCTTGCGTCAGATCAGTAACCAGCATGGTCTCACCACATGGCTCGAGTGTTATGGCCATTGGGGATTTCCCAGCGAGTTCCTGATGTATGGTGGCCAGAGTGACGAGGTAGGCGGTGAGTTCTGGAGCGAGGGCTCTTTGGGCGACATCGAGAATCGTGCTGCCAGCTCTTGTGCCCATATCTATGGGAAGCAGAAAGTCTGGGCAGAGTCCTGTACGGCGGGAGGTCCTGGTTTCAGCCGTTATCCCTATGTCATGAAGCAGCGTACCGACCGCTTCTTTACGGAAGGAATCAATGCCACGTTGCTCCACCTCTTTATTGAGCAGCCTGACGAGACCACCTTCCCTGGCATCAGCGCAGGTTTCGGCAATGAGTTCAACCGCAAGAACGTATGGTGGGAACACATGGACCTGTTCTCGGATTATCTGCGTCGTTGCAACCTGATGCTTCAGCAGGGTCGATACGTGGCCGACATTGCTTACTACATTGGCGAGGATGCTCCCAAGATGACAGGTGCTGTGAATCCCCCTCTCCCTCGCGGCTACAGCTTCGACTACATCAATGCAGAGATCATTGCTCAGTCCACTGTTCAGGGTGGCAAGCTCGTCCTGCCTTGCGGAATGGAGTATCGTGTGCTCGTCTTGCCTAAGCAGAACACGATGCGTCCTGAGGTCATCAGGAAGCTTTCTTCCCTCGTTCAGCAGGGATTGGTTGTAGTGGGTCCTCGGCCTACCGCCTCTCCTTCTCTCCAGGATTATCCCAATGCCGACCAGGAGGTTCAGCAGCTGGCTCAGAAGATGTGGGTAGGTGGAACGTACGGCAAGGGTCGAGTGTTCCCTGATGGGACAAAGCTCAAGGAAATCATGGACGGGCTCCATCTCGTCCCTGACTGCCATGTGGATCCTCAGCAGCCTGTGCAGTTCATCCACCGCACGTTGGGCAATCGTGAGATTTATTTCCTCAGCAATCAGAGCGAGAACGAGATTGCCTTTGATGCCGAGTTCCGTGTGACAGGCCTCAAGCCAGAGCTGTGGAATCCCGTTTCTGCTGAGCAGCGCGCCCTGCCTCAGTTCGACGACAATGGGCTGTTCACCACCGTTCCCATCAAGTTGGCTGCCAACGAGAGTACCTTCATCGTATTCCAGTCCACCCAGCGCCCCACGCAGGCTCGCGAGAACTATCCCCAGCCTACTACGGTAGCTGTTGTTTCCTCTCCCTGGACCGTCACGTTCCAAAGCGAGCGTCGTGGTCCTCAGGGACCTCAGACATTCCAGGAGCTGACCGACTGGACGAAGTCCGACAACGAAGCCATCCGCTATTATTCTGGTATCGCACAGTACGAGAACACCCTCTCTCTGCCCACCTTGCCCCCCAGCCCCGTATATCTCAACCTGGGGCGTGTCATGGTGATGGGTAAAGTCTATGTCAATGATCAGTACGTAGGTGGAGTTTGGACCTATCCCTATCAGGTGAATGTCAGCAATTATCTCCGTCAGGGCGACAACAAGATTCGCGTGGAGGTTGTCAATAACTGGATGAATCGTCTGATTGGTGACCAGCGTCTGCCTGAATCTCAACGCAAGACCTGGACCAGCGTGAATCCATGGAATGCTCAGAGTACCCTCCAGCCCTCAGGTCTTCTGGGGCCTGTCAAGCTGATAAAGTTCTGATTCAGGGTTTCAAAACGCTTTTGGGAAAATACGGTTTTACCCTTCACACTCTTGGGGTGGTGAAGGGTAAATCCTTAAATCACCCTTATCCACACGCCTTCCCCTTTGTTCTTGGCCCCAAAACCGGTAAACAGTAAACCGGACTCCGCCTGCGCCTGAGCACCAACTGGAGCGCAAGA
>CAMKMK010000162.1 GCA_946413885.1 uncultured Prevotellaceae bacterium | reverse complement strand
GCTGAAGAGCCTGCTGAGCAAGTCGAAGAAAAGGCTGAGGAGGAACCTGCTCGCGAGATTCCTAAAGATAAAGCTGAGGTTGTAGCTCGCGTGAAGGAAATCGTATCCAACGATGAAGCAGTCAGCAAGCAGGAGTTGGATTTGCTGAAGTTGCTTTTCTACAAGTATCACAATGCTGAGATACAAGAGGCTCATCAAGCATACATCGATGCTGGCGGTAACCCTGAAAAGTTTGTTCCTCAATTAGATCCCCTTGAGCCCGAATTTCGCGCTTTCATGCAGATTATCCGCGAGCGTCGTGCTGCTGCTCAGGAAGAGCAGGAACGCCAGAAACAGGAGAATCTGGAGCGCAAACTGAAGATATTGGAGCGCATTCAGCAACTGGCTTCCACTCCAGAAGAAGCAAACAAGGCATTCGACGAGTTCAAGACTCTGCAATCCGAATGGAAAGAAATCAAAGCCGTTCCTGCTGAGCGTGCTACTGAACTCTGGAAGAACTATCAGCTCTATGTAGAACAGTTCTATGATTTACTGAAGCTGGGCCATGAGTTGCGAGATTATGATTTCAAAAAGAATCTTGAGGTCAAGAATCGTCTCTGCGAACAGGCTGAGGCATTAGCCAACGTGGCTGACGTGATCAGCGCAAACAATCAGTTGCAGAGCCTGCATCAGGAATGGAAAGAAACAGGTCCCGTTGCCAAGGATTTGCGCGAGGATTTGTGGAATCGATTCAAGGAAGCTTCTACTGTGGTGCGCAAGCGTCATCAGGAACACTTCGAAGCTCTGAAAGCCGTTGAAGAAGAAAACCTGACACAAAAGACTGCTATCTGCGAGGAGATTGAAGCCATCAAGACTGATGAACTGAAGAATTTCGCAGACTGGGACAATGTAACCAAAAAGATCATCGACTTACAAGCTAAATGGAAGACGATTGGTTTCGCCCCACAAAAGATGAACACTCAGATTTATGAGCGCTTCCGTCAGGCTTGCGACAACTTCTTTGACCTGAAGAACAAGCACTTTAAGGCTATCAAGGAAGCTTCCAATGAGAATCTGGCTCGCAAAAAAGCTCTCGTTGAGAAGGCTGAGGAACTGCAGAACAGCACCAATTGGCGTTCTACTGGTGACATGTTGATCAACCTGCAGAAAGAGTGGAAAGAGATTGGTTCTGTTCCCAAGAAGTACTCTGAAACACTCTGGAAGCGCTTCATCGCTGCCTGTGATCACTTCTTCGAGGAAAAACAAAAGGCAACAGCAAGTACCCGCGAGGAAGAGACTGCCAACCTGGAAGCTAAACGCAACATCATAGAACAGCTGAAGACGTTGACTGAGCAAGAAGCCAACAACGTGTTATCCAAGGTTCGCGAACTGCAGAAGCAGTGGAACGAGACGGGTCATGTTCCTTTCAAGGAAAAAGACAAGATTTACAAGGAATACCGCGAGGTTTGTGACAAGATATACAACGGTCTGAACATAAGTCAGGCTCGCCGCCGTCTGAACAACTTCAAGAACAACCTGGCTTCCAAGATGGAAAAGGGTGAATCCAGCTTAGTCAACGAACGTAACCGCATGATGCGCGCTTACGAGAACATGAAGGCTGAAATCCAGACGTACGAAAACAATCTGGGCTTCCTTTCCAGCAACAGCAAGAAGGGTGACAGTCTGGTGGACATCATGAAGAAGAAGGTTGAGAAACTTCGTGACGAACTGAATCTCTTGGCTGAAAAGATCAAAGCTGTGGACGAGCAGATTCGCAACGAGAATAAAGGCGAATAACTCCACACGTCATAGAATGCAAAAGATAGCTTCATCCCAATCGATGAGGCTATCTTTGTTTATCTGGCTTTCGGACTCCTCTCCCTATCCGATATACATCAAATAAATCACACTGGCAGGAATAGCCAGCAAACTGCTGTCGAACCGATCCAGCATGCCCCCATGACCAGGCAAGACATGTCCGCTGTCCTTGATACCCAAATGGCGCTTCAATAAGCTTTCTATCAAATCGCCCCAAGTGCCAAAGAAAACCACTACCAAGGCAAATCCCAACCATTTCAGCAAAGTCATCCCATCACCTGCAAACTTCCAGGCAACAACAGATACCAAAAGGGTCAGGATACCGCCACCTATGCTTCCAACCCATGATTTGTTAGGAGAGATACGTGGGAAGAGTTTGGCAGGGAATTTCTTGTGAAGCATGGAACCAAACAGATAAGCTCCCGTATCATTCGACCATAAAAAAACGAAAAGAGAAACAGGGTAAATCCATTTATAGACATATCCTCCTGATTCAGGATTGTAGAACACACTCAGCAAAGGAATCAGCGCAAAAGGTACTGCCACATAGATCTGCGAGAAGAAGACGAGAGCCCAATTCTTCAAAGGATTCTCAGCCTTGCGATACAGTTCACTGATCAGCAAGTACATCATTATCAATCCATACAGGCCAAGCATTTTACTCGTACTCTCACTGCCTGACACATAGAGCCACACAGAGCTGATAAGCAATAGGCCTGCCAACGCATTGAGGTGACGTGCTATTGACGCTCCTGCATGATTGTTCATCAAGGTAGAGAATTCCCAAAGAGTGGCCACCGCTACGGCTCCAAAGAACAGGAAAGCTGAGATAGGACTCCAGAGAGTGCAACCCAGCAAGAGAACCACATAAACCAGTCCTGTGATAGCACGTATAATAAAATTCTTCAACTTCTCATTCATCTCTTTTTCCTATCATCATGATTCTTGGATAATACGTTCCAGAAACAGAAGTCCTCAATCCTCAATCCGTTGAATTCTCCGTCTCTGGTTCCTTCTTCTCAGCGTTCTCTTCGTTCTCCCTGCTGCTGGAAAGAATCTCCTCCGTACGACTTGTCCAAGGACGAGGCCCAAAGATTTTCTCCACATCTTCAGCAAAGATAACCTCACGCTCGAACAAAAGATTAGCCAGCTGTGCATGCTTTTCGCTGTTCTCGCTCAAAATCTTCTTGGCTCTCTCATACTGAACAGCAATCATGTTTTTAACCTCTTCGTCAATCAAGTTGGCAGTAGTATCAGAGTAAGGACGCTGGAAATTGTATTCCTCATTATTATAATAGCACAGGTTGGGCAGTTTCTCACCCATGCCCATGTAAGCTATCATGGCGTAAGCCTGCTTCGTCACACGCTCCAAGTCATTCATGGCACCACTGGAGATGTGACCTGTGAAGAGTTCTTCCGCAACACGTCCTCCCAGCAGGGCACAAATCTCGTCGAGCATCTGTTCGCGAGTGGTTATCTGACGTTCTTCAGGCAAATACCAGGCAGCACCCAAAGCACGGCCACGAGGAACGATTGTCACCTTGACCAAAGGATCGGCATACTGCAAGAGCCAACTGATGGCAGCATGACCAGCCTCGTGCAGGGCGATGGTGTGCTTCTCCTCGTTAGTCATCACCTTGTTCTTCTTCTCCAGACCTCCAATAATGCGATCCACAGCAGCCAAGAAATCATCCTTGCTGACAGAAGGCTTGTTATTGCGAGCCGCTATCAAAGCTGCCTCGTTGCACACATTGGCAATATCGGCTCCGCTGAAACCAGGTGTCTGACGAGCCAGGAAATCAATGTCGAGAGTCGCGTCAGTCTTTACTGGATGCAAATGTACCTGGAAAATCTCCTTGCGCTCATTCAAGTCAGGCAGATCTACGTGAATCTGGCGGTCGAAACGTCCAGCACGCAACAACGCCTTATCCAACACGTCAGCACGGTTTGTGGCAGCCATGATGATCACACCACTGTTGGTGCCAAATCCATCCATCTCTGTCAGCAACTGGTTCAACGTGCTCTCGCGCTCATCATTACCACCCATAGCTGCGCTGCGGCCACGGGCACGCCCCACAGCATCTATCTCATCGATGAAAATGATACAGGGACTCTTCTCCTTTGCCTGACGGAACAGGTCGCGCACACGACTGGCACCCACGCCCACAAACATCTCCACAAAATCAGAACCTGACATCGAGAAGAAAGGAACGTCCGCCTCGCCTGCCACAGCTTTGGCAAGCAGCGTTTTACCTGTTCCTGGAGGACCTACGAGAAGAGCACCTTTAGGAATCTTACCACCCAAATGAGTGTATTTCTCAGGATTCTTCAGGAATTCCACAATCTCCTGCACCTCCTGCTTGGCTCCAGCCTGACCAGCCACGTCCTTGAACGTAACCTTATTTGCCTGGTCCTTGTCAACCAGTTGGGCACGGCTCTTTCCCACGCTGAAGATTCCCATACCTCCACCTGGGCCTCCACCGCCCCCCATACGACGCATGATCATGAACCACACAAGGACGATGAGAATCAGAGGACCAAAGCTCCAGATGAAATTCATGAACTCATCGTTCCCCCGCTCATATTTCACTTCGCCTGAATAGTTTCCTGCCTCCTGCTGCTCCTCGATGAACTCCTCCAACTTGTCCATTGACGGGAAATCAGTCTGCACATAAGGCAGTTTGCCCTGCTTCACATTGTTGGTCTTGAAGACATCACGGATGTGATCCGCCTGCACATACATCACCAGGGTCCCCTGTTTCTTGTTGGCCACAATGCGCGAGGCATATCCACTCTCAACGTATTTCTTGAATTGGGTATAAGTCACCTCCTTGCTGGAACCACCAGAGAGACTGGGACCTCCGCTGCTCAGCATCAGATAGCCCAGCACGATGGCAATCACCACGTAGAGCCACGTCAAGCTGAAGCGCGGCATCTTGGGTTGTTTCTTGTTATTGAAATTCTGCTCCTCCATAATCGTTTAGTCCAAATCAGGAATTTGAGTGAGATTAGCATCCGCCCACAGATGTTCGATGTCGTAGAACTCACGCATCTCAGGCAGGAATATATGAACGATGATATCAGAATAGTCCATTGCCACCCATTGGGCATGACGCATGCCATCCACCGCAACAGGCTTCGCAGACGCCTCCTCGCGAGCCACATCGCCCACGGAAATGGTCAAAGCCTGCACTTGGGTAGGCGAACCTCCCGTACAAATCACAAACTGTTTACATATCGTATCATCGATTCTCGTCAAATCTGCAATCACAATGTTACGGCCTTTCTTATCCTGAAGTCCCTTCACTATTGCGTTCAGCAACTTTTCGTCTTTACTCATCAAATTTTGTACCTGTGTATGTGTATGTATAATTATGTGGGAACAAAGGTAGTGAGACTTAGGATAAAAAACAAATAATTTGCATTTTTTTGCCATAAAGATTTGCCACTTCAGAAAAAGTACGTACCTTTGCATGCGCAAAAGTGACCGATTATTGGGCTATGGTGTAATGGTAACACTGCAGATTCTGGTCCTGCCTTTCCTGG
>CAMKMK010000161.1 GCA_946413885.1 uncultured Prevotellaceae bacterium | reverse complement strand
GGACTTCACGGGTACGGCGCATGCCTACCTGGGATGGATGGCTAAAATCCAACTGCTCCCTGCCTTGCTGGCGGTGAACGTGGGGGCCCTGATCTTCATCGTGGGCCTGACGCTCCTCTTTGGACGTATCTACTGCTCTGTGATCTGCCCCTTAGGGGTGATGCAGGATGCGATCGCGTGGCTGCGACGCAAGAAGAACAAGTACAGCTACAGCCCTGCGAAGAACGTGCTGCGCTACGGCGTGCTGGCGATTACGGGCCTTGCCCTGGCGCTGAACCTGGGATGGATCGTGGCCTTGGTGGCTCCTTACAGCACCTACGGACGCATCGTGGGCAGCGTGGTGGCTCCCCTCTACAAGTGGGGCAACAACCTGCTGGCTCACATAGCAGAACACTATGGAAGCTATGCGTTCTATGAGGTGGATGTGTGGCTGAAGAGCGGGCTGACACTGGCCATCGTGCTCATCATCTGGGCGGTGATAGCGGTGCTGGCGTGGCGCAACGGAAGGACTTGGTGCAACACGATCTGCCCTGTGGGTACGCTGCTGGGCCTGATGTCGCGCAACGCGTGGCTGAAGCCTGTCATTGACAAGGAGAAGTGCATCGGCTGCCTGCGCTGCGAGAAGAACTGCAAGGCGGCTGCCATCGACGTGAAGGGAGGCATGGAAATCGACTATAGCCGCTGCGTGGTCTGCGGCAACTGCATAGAGATGTGCAACAAGGATGCCCTGACCTACACACATGTGGACCTGAAACCTTTGACCCCTTCTGAAAAGGTGGTTGAGAAGGCGGAGAAAGTGATAAAGAAGGGGGATGAAGTGATAAAGAAGGGGGATGAAGTGGTTGAGAAGGAAAAGAAAGAGGGTGAGACGGTGGATCAGGGCAGACGTGCTGCGTTGACCTCGGCTGCTCTCTTGCTGGGTGTCGGCCTGCTGCGTGCTCAGGATGAGGAAAGCGACGAAGGCGAAGTCAAGCCTGACGACAAGACGACGGACGGCGGATACGCTGAGATCATCGACAAAAAGAAGCCAAAGCGCGAGAAACTGATCACACCTCCTGGCTCGCTCTCTGCCCGCAACCTGCGTTCACATTGCACGGCCTGTCAACTCTGCATCGACGCTTGCCCCAACGATGTGCTGCGCCCCAGTAAGAGACTGGATCGACTGATGCAACCTGAGGTGAGCTTCGAGCGTGGCTACTGCCGCCCAGAGTGCAACCGTTGCTCGCAGGTGTGTCCCACAGGTGCCATCCAACCCATCACGGTAGAGCAGCGCACTGCCATCCAGGTGGGTCATGCCGTATGGAACCGCGAGACGTGTGTCCCTGTGACGGACGGCCGTCCCTGTGGCCTCTGCTCCCGCAAGTGTCCCGCTGGTGCCATCCAGATGGTTCCCCTGCAGAGTGGCGTGCATCAGGACGGATGGAGATGGGTGGATGCCGACGGTAAGGAGATACCGCGTGAGAAACTGCTCATGATTCCTGTGGTGAACGAGGAGAAGTGTATCGGTTGTGGAGCATGCGAGAACCTCTGTCCCTCTCGCCCCTACAGCGCGATTTATGTGGAGGGACACGACGTACATAGGGAGATTTGATTATGAAAAAGGATATCAACAGAAGAGATTTCCTGAAGCTCTCAGGAACCGTGGCAGCCACCACAGCGCTGGCAAGTTGCGGCATGAAAGGGGAAGGTGAGACGAGCGGAGAGGTGGACTATATGGGTCACCACGAGGGCCCTGTGCCAACGGACAAGATGACGTACCGCATCAATCCCAAGACGGGGGACAAGGTGAGCCTGCTGGGATACGGATGGATGAGACTGCCGACCAAGGAAGGCGATGAGCTGGACCAGGAGCAGATAAACGCCCTCGCCAAATATGCGCTGGATCACGGCGTGAACTACTTCGACACGTCGCCAGCTTACTGCAGAGGCAGGAGCGAGGCTTCGCTGGGTGAGGCGTTGGAGGCAAGCGGATACAAGCGCGACCAATACTACATCGCCACCAAGCTCTCGAACTTCAGCCCTCAGCAGTATAGCTTGGAGGAAGGTCAGAAAATCTTCGAGAACAGCCTGAAGTTCCTCAGGACAGACTACGTGGACTACCTGTTGCTGCACAGCATAGGCGGAGGCGGCATGGGACCCATTCACCAGCGTTTCCTCGACAACGGCCTGCTGGATTGGCTGATGGAACAGCGCAAGGCAGGAAGGATACGCAACCTGGGATTCTCGTTCCATGGCGACGTGGCTGCCTACGATTGGTTGTTGGACCACCACGACCAGTACCATTGGGACTTCGTTCAGATCCAGGCCAACTACTGCGACTGGCACAACGAGGACGACCTGGGCAGAAGTGGGGAGTATCTCTACAATGAGCTGGAGAAGAGGGGCATCCCTGCCGTCATCATGGAACCCCTGTTGGGCGGACGACTGAGCAAGGTGCCTGACCACGTAGTGGCTCACCTGAAGCAGCGCAAGCCAGAGAACAGCGTGGCAAGCTGGGCATTCCGCTACATCGGCTCGAAGAAGAACGTCCTGACCGTCCTGAGCGGCATGACCTACATGGAACACCTGGAGGACAACATACGCACGTATTCTCCCTTGGAAGAGCTTACTGAGGAGGAACAGGAATGGCTGGAAGGCGAGACATCGGAACTGATAAAGAGCTATCCCACCATCGACTGCAACGACTGCAATTACTGCATGCCCTGTCCCTACGGACTGGACATTCCTGGCATCTTCGTTCATTACAACAAGTGCGTGAACACGGGCAACGTGCCTGAGAGCCAGCAAGCAGAGAATTACAAGAAGGCTCGCAGGGCGTTCCTGGTAGGCTATGACAGAAGTGTGCCCAAGCTGCGCCAGGCAAACCATTGCGTGCAGTGCCGCGTCTGCATCCCTCATTGTCCACAAAAGATAGACATCCCTCGCCAGTTGCGACGTATCGATGAGTTTGTGGAGCAGCTGAAGCAGGGAACACTATAGAAAAAAGGCTGTGAAGCCATGTTTTTTTTTCATACCAGATGATAGTCGTGAGACTCTCTCCCTGGCACTTTCATAATAAATAAAATTTTAATTGAATTCATCGGCCGAGGTCTTGTTCCTTGGCCGATTTTTCTCTGCGCTTAATATGTTAAATTAAGAAAAAAAACAGATTGGCGTATTTGCCAATTCTTCAAAAAGTATTATCTTTGCCAAAGATTCCAATAATGTGGCGTCAACACATAAAATACGGATGGAATTATTGTTTAATAATTTAAAGTACACAATTATGGAACCACAAACAAAAGTAAGATGGGTCGATGAGAAGCGCCTCTATGTGGAGACTCCGCAAGGTGACGATTTTATTGTAGGCTTCGATGACCAAATGCTCTACCTATGTCAAAAGCAAGCCCCTTGGTTTCAGGTAGACAAATTTGTAGCAACCCTTTTTGATAAGTATTACCATGGGGATGCTAGTGTAATCATGGGTGAAATCAACAGACAAATGATGATCAACCATGTAGGTTCAATCTTCTCTTATTATGCTTTTGATAAAGAGTCTATTTCAAAAGAACGTGTCCGTATAGGACAACGCATTAAAGAACTGCGTGAGTCAAAAGGTATGGATGCAAAGCATTTAGCTTTCTATGCAGACATTGACGCTGCAAATCTTTGTCGTATCGAAGCAGGCAAATACTCTGTCGGCTTGGACATTTTGTCAAAGATAGGCTATGCCTTGGGGATGGAAATAGATTTTGTTGAACCTAAAAAACATTAATAACCATGGTAGATATAATAAATGAATATACTCGTGAGACAACTTGCGAGTACAAGGGAGAAGTATATTCAGTTCGTGACAATGGAGCCGTCATGAGACACGTGCGCGAAGGCAAGAAAGCAAGGAAACTGGATAACATTTGGACATTTGGAAAAAAAGACCCAAAGAAAGGGTACATGATGTTTTCTTCACATCGTGTTCATATAATAGTGGCTAGAGCTTTTATCCCTGGCAACGAAGATGGCAAGATGGTTGTGGATCATATTGACACCAACCGATGCAACAATCGAGTTGAAAACCTAAGATGGTTGACAAAATTAGAGAACGTGCTTTTGAATGAGGCAACATTAAAAAGAGTTACATATCTATGTGGTGGTGACATTCAGAAATTTATTGATAATCCATCCTGCATGCGAGATTTAACGGGTGATAATCAAGATATAATGTGGATGCGAACCGTTACTGCAGAAGAAGCAAGAACGGCATGGGATCACATATCAGCATGGTCTAAACGACCAAGTTCAACGTATAAGATGATGCAAAAACAAGAGAAAATTAAAGATTTTGAACAATGGTTGGAAGTTCATAAAGTCAAAGAAGAACATCATACTAAAGACGGAAATACAATCATAAATTTAGATTCAACGAAACATTCAAGGTCAGGCATAATGGGAGAAGATGTGGAGCAATACCATGGTCATATAGGAACATCTTCAAATCCAGAACTTAATGAAGAGTATGTTGAAACACTGAATGCTTGGAAAGAACAAGAAGCGTTTGCTAATACGAAAAATGAATCCTTTACAAAGGGAGCATTACAAATTCATTTTCATGAGAAGTTGTATTTCCCACTTTGTCCAGAAGTAAGTGCCGTTGTTAATCTCGATGAATATGCGAAACGACTGGAAATGGGTAAGGTTTTTGCTTATGGAGTGGGTGGTAATAATTATATTATAAAATCAATCGGATGGAGTTTTAACTGGGATTTTCTTCAGATAGAGACAGAGGTAAAAACAGATAAATGGCAAATTCCCTGTTTCATACATATAAGCATTGAAGAAGGAAAATATGTTCATAGTAGTGGCGAATTTGAAGCGAATTACAGATTCTGTGATTCTCCAAATGTTCTTCAATGTGGAGCGATAACGCAATGTTATTTTCCTTTGTGCCCTAAAGAAGGTAATATTTCTTTAGAGGAATATGCAGCACTTTTGCAGAAGAATGCGTTATGTGAAAAAAATCTGTATACGGATGGGTATGTATTTGATAGAGAAATAACTAAATCAAAAGATGGAACATCTATCATCTATGTTGGAGTAGAAATGCCAGAATCTCTTAAGCCTTATGGTGATATGATTATATTTGTTGAACACGGAAAAGTTATTCATCAAATTGGCTCGACATACTTTGACAAGAGATATCTAGAGAGAGAATTCTGTAGAATTAGAGGTCAGGAATGGAATGACGAGGAAGAAATCGATGATGATTATTGTTAGGAAGTCGTAAAAAGGGTAGGTTCTGAAGTCCTGATAGGCAAGAATCTTTTTCTCTCCTTTTCTTTCCCCGTTTCAATTATTGTTCGTAAATTTGCAGTTGGTATGTTCGACAAAGATATGGAAAA
>CAMKMK010000160.1 GCA_946413885.1 uncultured Prevotellaceae bacterium | reverse complement strand
CCTGACTTCTTGATGCGAAGCTTCTTCAGCATGGCCAGAATGGGCGAGGGGACAAGCCCGTCGCGTTTCAGCTCGATAATAACCACATTGTCCAACTTCATGGACTGGCCCGTCACCAGATTGTTGAACTGAAGATCCATATCGATGGTCAGGCGCTCCGTCTTACCGAAATTCACCAAGGTAATGCGATGGAAACGGTTCTCGATGCGTTCCGTCAGGGTGGTGGCATCATAATGAAGGTGTTGCTGGAGGAACACGTCACATTCTGCCAATTCACTCTCGGCGCCTCCAAACTGGATGTCATAGCGAGGATCTGTAGGGTCGAATCCTGGCATGTTCATGCGTTTCTTTTTGGTGCGTTTGTGGTTGTTCTTTGTCTTTACCTCCAGAAAACTTTGTTTGGATTCCACGTAGCAGCGTATGCGCAGTTTCTGGCGATTGGCGTGACCGCATTGATGCACGCGGAACATGTCGTAGTTGGGCGTGTCGAAATAGACCGTGTAATAATCTCCGATGCGGCGTCCGTCAATCTCTTGAGCGTAGTATTCAGGGGCTGCCATCTGGAGGAGTTCAACCAGTTTGGCGCGTGAAGTAACGAATTTCGTATCCGTTCGATTCATCAAGCGGATCTCCTTCATCTCATCCAAAGTGATGGGATTGAATTCCTTCAGTACTTCTTCTACGGTCATCGGCATTCAACAATCACGTCAAAACAGACGTTTTTCACCTTTAAAATTTTATTTTATTGTGCAAATATAGCAAAAAAGTACTACTATTGGCAACATTCCTTTGGTTTTTTAGAAGAAATAATATACTTTTGTTGAAAAATTAAAGAAATTTATCGAACGAAAACATAACATTTCTAAACTATGATTGACGTAAAAGAAGTTTTGGCTGCAGCCGAAGAGAAAATGGAAGAGGCTGTGATGTATCTCGAGGATACACTTGCTCACATTCGTGCCGGTAAGGCGAATATTGCCATTCTGGATGGAATTCGTGTGGACAGTTATGGAAGTATGGTTCCCTTGAATAATGTTGCTGCCATCAATACTCCTGATGCCCGTACGATTGCTATCAAGCCTTGGGACAAGAGTATGTTCCGCGTCATCGAGAAGGCAATCATAGACAGCAATATTGGTATCATGCCTGAGAACAATGGCGAGATTATCCGTCTGGGTATTCCTCCTTTGACTGAGGAGCGCCGTAAGCAACTGGTGAAGCAATGCAGCAAGGAAGAGGAACAGGCCAAGGTAAGCATTCGCAATGCCCGTCGTGAAACCATCGAGAAGCTGAAGAAAGCCATCAAGGATGGTCTTTCCGAGGATATAGAAAAGGATTCTGAGGCTACCCTTCAGAAAAAGCATGACAAGTTCATCAAGAAGATTGAGGAAGTGATGGCTGCAAAGCAGAAGGAGATCATGACCATCTGATGCAGGGACTTGTCATCAAAAATACAGGAAGCTGGTATATCGTTCGTACGGATGATGGCCAGCTTTTTGATTGTAAGGTCAAAGGGAATTTCCGCTTGAGGGAGATCCGCAGCACAAATCCCGTCGCTGTAGGTGATTATGTCACGATCATTCCTGGAGCGGATGGTGCCACAGCTATGATCGATGATATTCAGGATCGCAGGAACTACATTATTCGCAAGGCATCCAACCTGAGCAAGCAGAGCCACATCATTGCAGCCAACGTCGATCTGGCAGCTCTGATCGTTACGGTTTCCCATCCTGAGACCAGCACGACCTTCATCGATCGTTTCCTGGCTTCTGCCGAGGCTTATCGTGTGCCTGTTCTGCTTATATTCAATAAGGTGGACCTCTATGACGAGGATGAGCTTCGATACCTGAAGGACTTGATGTATCTTTACGAGTCTATCGGGTACAAATGCCTTTCATGCAGCGCTACTCGAGGAGACGGTATTACGGAAATTCAACGTGAATTTGCCGATAAGATCACGTTGTTGAGCGGGAATAGTGGAGTGGGGAAGAGTACGTTGCTCAATTACCTGATACCTGATGCAAGTGTCCGCACGGCTGAGATCAGCGATGTGCACGATACAGGAATGCATACCACTACCTTTTCCAAGATGTTCGATCTTCCTGGAGGGGGAGGCGTTATAGATACGCCAGGTATCAAGGGATTTGGCACCTTCAATATCGAGCCTGAGGAGGTGACACATTATTTCCGCGAGATTTTCCAGATAGGACGAGAGTGCCGTTTTGGCAATTGTACGCACACACACGAGCCTGGATGTGCCGTTTTGGCGGCTGTCGAGGAGCGTCGTGTAGCCCAGAGCCGCTACACCAGCTATCTTTCCATGCTGGAGGACAAAGAAGAGAGCAAGTATCGCAGGGGATACTGAAAAGAGGAAAGAGGAAAATGCTTGTCTGACTATCTGATGGTCCAGCCCGTAGCCTTGGCTACCCGCTTGGGAACATCCGTATTGTCCATACGGCCTGTGAAGTTCTCAGCGCCAGCTCCAATGGCAAAGACAGGAACGTATCCTCCGCTGTGACTACCGCTGGTCCAGCCCACTAAAGCAGTTTCCGACATGATGCGTTTCACGGCTGTTGCCAGCTCGTCGTCCTTCTGGTAGAGAGTCTTGTCATCCTTTCCCTTGCCAGCCATGATGTTCTGGAAGGCTGTTTCCAAGCGCTTGTTCTGGCTTTCGCTCAATTCAATCTTTTCCCAAAGTCCGAAGTTCTCAGTCAGATACTTCTTCACGAGGTCCCAGCTGTACTTGTCGCCATATTTCTCGTGCATCTTGTGGAGTTCCGATCCCAGCTTGTTCACGCTGATGTGCTGATAGCGCAATTTCTCAAAAGAAAGCGAATAAGGATCACGACCCAGCGACATGCCGCCCGTCTCGTGATCGGCAGTCACAATGATCAGGGTCTCGTCAGGATGCTGCTCGTAGAATTCATAGGCAACCTTGACAGCTTCGTCCATATCGAGGGTCTCCTGGATAACGGATGCTGCATCGTTAGCGTGGCAAACCCAGTCAATCTTGCCACCTTCCACCATCAGGAAGAACCCGTTCTTCTCCGTTTGTTTCTTGGTCAGGAAATTGATGGCGGCACGAGTGATTTCCGTCAAGGTCAAGTCGCCTTTCTGACGGTCGATGGCGTAGGGAATGCTTCCCCTGTCAATCTTGTTAGCTTCCTCGCTTTGGAGGAGAATCATCTTGCTGGCCTTCTTGCATTTCTTCTGGTAATCCTTGTAGCTTCGAACGATAGTATAGCCTGCGCTCTCGCATTGGGCATACAGGTCGGGACCCCCTTCGGTGGGATTCTTTGGCTTCAGGAAATCAGATCCGGCAAAGAAATCGAAGTTCGTCTCAATCAGTTGTGTACCAATCGTATAGTAGTCGCTGCGGTTGGGAACATGGGCATAGAAGGCTCCAGGGGTAGCATGATCCACGCTCACGCTGGTGGTGATGCCCACAGCCGCACCCGCATCCTGCGCCCATACAGCCACACTCTGGGCAGGTTCTTTCTTGTCGGCTTTCATTCCCAGCGTGCCGTTTACGGTCTTGTGACCTGTTGCCAAGGCAGTTCCTCCGGCAGCAGAGTCCGTCACTCCCGAGTTGGCGCTGAAGGTGGTGACCAGTCCTGCGTAAGGAAAGCTAGGGAAGCACATTTCCGATGTACCGATTTTTCCTTCCAAAGCACCCAGATAGTGCTCAGATGCATTCACTTGGTTCACGCCCATGCCGTCTCCAATAAAGAAGAAGACGTACTTAGCCTTTCCTTCGGCCATCATGCTCAGGGCCACCAAGAAGAGGCCTAAGAGCGTTGTAAATCTGTATTTCATTTTCATTCTATTAGGTTTTCTGGGTACAAAGATACTAAGAAAAATGGGGAAATCCAAATAAAAATCCCAATACTTTTGATTGCTTTTAGAAATTTAATTTTCGCCATCTCCTTCCGCCTTTTCTTGTTGGGAGTCAGAACACAACGTGTTGTCCTTGCAGGAAGAACGTGTTGTCTTTGCAGGAAGAACGTGTTGTCTTTCCCAATTCAACGTGTTGTCTGAGAACTCGGATTACTCAGAGTACTCGGATGACTCCAATTTCTCTTCTCAGGCAAAAGGGTGAAGGGATGGTTTAGGACCCCATGCTTTCGCGATAGAAGTCCAGCATGTCCTCGATTTCTTCCTTGTCGGCACTTTGGTTGATTCGAATGTCGCCGATGTCTCCCAAGAGAGTGAAGTTGATGATGTCGGCCTCGTTCTTTTTATCGTGTGCCATGAAGTCGAACAATCGATCGTATTCCTTGCAATCGAAGACGAAGGTACCATAATTCTCGCGAATGAATTGGATGGTCTGCTGGAGTTTATCCTTGGGGAAATTCATGCGTTTCGCACTCAGATAGAGCTCGCAAACAAGTCCCCATGCTACGGCATATCCGTGGAGGATGGTGCGATTCTCTTCTAAGGCCAAACTTTCCAGGGCGTGACCTGCGGTGTGCCCCAGGTTCAGAGCCTTGCGGATGCCCTTCTCTGTAGGGTCTTTCTCCACGATTTCCTCCTTGATGGCCACGCTCTTGGCTACCATATCCTGCAAATGGGTATAATCGATATTACTGAGGTCGAAATCTATCAGCTCTGCCCAGTTCTGGGTGTTGCTGATAAGCCCGTGCTTCAGCATTTCTGCATATCCTGAGCAGATGTTCTGGTGATCCAGGGTGCGCAGGAACTCTGTGTCAAGGATGACGCTGCTGGCGCAATTGAATACGCCAATCTCGTTCTTCAGTCCTCCGAAGTTGATGCCTGTCTTGCCGCCTACGCTGGCATCCACCATGCTGAGCAAAGTCGTTGGAACATTGATGTATCGGATACCGCGCTTGAAGGTACTGGCAGCAAATCCTCCCAGGTCGGTCACCATTCCTCCTCCCAGGTTCACCATCAGGCTGTGTCTTGTGGCTCCTCCTTTTTGCAGGGCTGTCCATACGCAGGCGAGGGTTTCCAGGTTCTTATGCTCATCGGTAGCTCCAATGGTAATCATGGTGCTGCCTTTGAGACACTCGAAATTGCGCACCTTGGGCCAACAAAGTTCCAAAGTGTTCGTGTCGGCCAGAACAAAGAGCCTGTCGTAGGGACATTTCCCGATGGCTGCACTTAAACTCTGTTCCAGATTCTTGCTGATGATAACCTCTTGTTGGGTCATTCTATATAATAATTAGGTATAGAGGCGTTTTAATTTCTGCAAAATTACAATGTTTCGAATAAAAACCCAAATACATGTAGGTAAAACCCTTAAAAAAAGTTATCTTTGCACCTTGATTTAAACCATTTGGTTTCGTTCGCATCATAAATAAAGTTCAGAACGCTTACAAAGATTAGTTTTAGTTTAAGATGAAAAGACAAGTTGTGACCCTACTGCTGTTGTG
>CAMKMK010000159.1 GCA_946413885.1 uncultured Prevotellaceae bacterium | reverse complement strand
AGACGGGCTCCACGGGCACGCAGTTCGCTTACGGAAGGAATTTCTGGGCCAGAAAATTGGTTAGCGTCACTTACGTACATCACTACGTCTGGCGTGATGTGAATAGCTCGTATTAGGGGCATCTCAATGGAAGCACCTTCCTGTTCTACAGCAGACATCACAACCTTTGGTTCGTTAGTACTCTCAGGAACAATTGGCTTTGGATGAGATTTAGCAGATTTGACTGGTCGCTTTGTCTCTGCCTTAACAACAACGGGAGTTTTTGGGGAAATTAAAGGCTGCTGTTCTTCCTTTTCTTCTACCTCCACACGAACTTGCTGCGTTGTTGTCTGCTGTACTACAACCGGTTGTTTCTCTGGCTCTACCTTATGATGATTATAACGCAGCACGAGCAGCAGAAGAGTACAGGCAGCTACAGCAAAAAGGACTCTTTTCATATTGAGCACAACTCTTCTCGAAGTAAGAGGTAAAGGGGTGTCGTTGGCTTTCAGTAAAGCCTTTGTGTCCTCTTCTGGGAAAGAGAGGCGAAGAAGGTCGAGGACAGCACGCTCGTCAGGGGTAAGAGAGGGGCGGGCTTCAAGTTCTTTGCGAAGCTGACATTCTTCAGCAGGAGTGGTGAGGCCGTCGAGGAACCGGGATATCATTTCATTATTATTAATTGCGATAACGTTGTTTTAAGTCATTGAGGAGTTGATGACGAGCTTTGCTGATGAGGGTTTGTACAGAGCGAGGGTCAGTACCAAGGACATCTGCAATCTGCTGGTTGGAAAGGTCGTCTTCTTGCCGCATACGCAATACACGACGAAGGTATTCAGGCAAGGCTTTAAGACGATGCTCGAGCCACACGTCGTTCTCACGCTCTTCAAGAAGGGATTGAGGATCAGAAGGTTCCAGCCCTCCAGTAAGAGCTTGAATCCTCTCTGTTTGCAAGAAACATCGATTGCGTTGATGATCAACACATACATTTCTGGCAACACGGGCAACGAGTGGCTTCAGCGGACAAGTCAAATCGATGTGTTCGCGTGCCGCCCACAGGCGCATCATCGTTTCCTGTGCCACATCCTCTGCATCCTCGACATTACCAAAGAATTGCTGCCCCAGTTGCAGGGCTGTGGAACGCAATAGAGTAACGTGTGATATGAAGTCTTGCTCATGCATTACACATATAAAACGGAAAAACACACATTTTGTCAACCTGCGACGTTCATAAATTAAGAAAGATTAACGTAGGATGACTTCCTTTCCTATTCAGTTTTCTCGTTTTACTACTTTTTCCTGTATGCGATACGGAAATAATCGAGTAAGGACTTGTATTGATCCTGAGCTGTTAGGCAAGTGTCCATCAGATAACCGTTGACGTGTCCCCACTCACGCAGTCCTCGATAGTAGAACATTTTTAGTTCATCGGTAATAATGAAGGGAACAATATTGTTTGCCAGACACTCCTTGAACATCAACAACCGTCCTACCCTGCCATTGCCATCCTGGAAGGGATGAATCTGCTCGAAGCGTACATGGAAACCAATAATGTCTTCCAAGGTATGCTGACGATTGTGGGTATAGTTTCCTAACAATGTTTTCATGTGAGCGTGAACCTCCTGAGGAGTACTTGTCTCTTGTCCGCCCACCTCGTTTGGCAGTTTCTTGTAATCGCCCACAGCAAACCAATCCTTCTGGCTGTAGGAAGTGCCTGTCTTCAGCATCAAGTGAAGTTGCTTGACAAGATGCTCCGTCAAAATCTCTTCCGCATGATCGATGACATAATCAATGCAGCGGAAGTGATTAATGGTTTCTACGATATCATCCACATTGACGGCACCATCTGTAATACCAATCGTATTCGTTTCAAAGATATAACGTGTCTGATCGTGTGTCAAACGGCTACCTTCTATGTGATTGGAGTTGTAGGTCAGGTCGATTTGAGTGCGATGATAAATGCCACCTTTCAATCTCGAAGCCTTCTGCTCCCTTAAAGTTTTCAGCAAAGGAGAGATTTTCCCTTTGACAGTTCCCCGTTTGGGAAGGACAGCATCAGCAGGAATATTCCATGTCTTCCCTGTCAAAAAAGCTCCTTCTATTTTTCCATTGGCACAATAGTTGCGGGCTGTCCGCTCAGATATACCGTACTTCTCGGCAAACTGTATCACTGACAAATACTCCATTGTCTTCTCTATCGGCAAGTTTTTTTCATTTTCCTCTGCAAAAGTACCACTTTTTGCCGATATCGGCAAGAAAAGAGGACATATTTGTTATTGAATGACCCATTCTCCTTCTGTCTTAACTGTATTAAGATAGACAAGAGCCTAACAGATGGTCTCAAGGGTAAAGACGTCATTTGTCAATTGGGAGATTGGATCAAATCTTTGTCTCGATCACAACAACAGCATTGGGTTCAAGTTTGAGTGTAACGATGCTTTCCTTGATGTCCAGGATGGTCTCAGAATACAGTTTTGATGAGTTCACAATATGCCCCACAACCTCGCCGTCCTTTGTGCCCTCGATGTGGATTTTCACGGTCTTGCTGCGATTGATGTTGTCATTATCGTTATAGCGTGCCACTAAAGTGCGAACGATGCCGTCTTCACCTTTGGCGGCTGCAGCATAAAGGTCTTCGTCCTGCGTCTCAACCTTTACCTGTTTCCCCAAACTTGCCAGACGACTCCACGCAAAGAAACTGTAGTAGGAAGGCAGAGGCTGGAATGTGTAGAAGTCAAACAAACCATTATAGGGCGTTTCAGGGCGTGCATCGTAATACATCAGGATATCCACAGGCGCAGTTTGGCAGGCAGCCATCGTGGCAGCAGTAAAAGCAGCACCTTTCACCCCATGAACCGTCGCCAAACTATATGGATAGTCTTCTGTCCAGCCGCGTATGTAGTTCCATTCGTTCAGGATGGTCTCAGCCTTGTTGAAGCCATGCGAGTCCACCAGTTTGCGCATACGCTCAGCCTTCTCTGCAATCATTTTGGGGTCTGTACTGTAAATGTGCCACGAGAAGAAGTCTATTGGCACGTCATTCTTCTTCATGTGAGCCAGGAAACGGTCAGCCCATTGCTCTTGGCCAGCCAAGGCAGGACCGCCAATCTTCAGCTGAGGGAAACATTTCTTCAGGTGCTTGGCAGTCGTCGTGTAGAGATCGAAGAACTGTTGTTCTGTGCCGCCCCACGTGCGTGGATTCTTGTTCCATGTCTTGGCGTCCAAGTCAGCCTCGTTCCATATCTCCCAGTAGCGGATATTCCATTCGAATCCATCAGCCCACCCTTCGTTGTAGTGTCGGATGATATGCTCACATATCTGCGCCCACTTCTTGAAATCAGCTGGAGGAAGTATGCCGTACTTCTTGACATGATGCTCAATCTTCTGTCCCAAGCGGAAAAAGACTTCCGTACCCATGTCACGAATGCGTTTCAGGTACCAGTCTGTGATGGCAAAGTCGTATGCTTTGGGATCATCCGTCTTCTTTGAGAAGTCTGGGAAGATGGAAGTGATGTCAACCGTATGTTCTGAGCCATAACATTCGCTGAAGGCAGAGTCGTGGGTACGTGCGAAGGGAAACTTGGCTGCCCTGTAGTCATCAAAGTTGTCGCGCGTCTGGCTGTCTCCCAAGCCGTAGGGTCCCGCTGGGCCATTGTTCACACCATTCATCGGCTTGATGGTTCCAATTTCCTGACTGGGATACACAAACACGTCTGCTGAGGCATAGCCGAACATCAAAAACGCCAAAAGGGTGGTAAGCTGTCGTTTCATCTATCTTTAATAATGTACATTACGGGCACTAAGATACAACTTTTTCTTCATTCCATGATAGGTTGACCTGAATAATATCGTGATTTGAGGCAATAAAAAAGGGAAATAGCTCGCTCCACATCATAATGATAATCTTTTCGTGATACAGAATTATTGTACCCTTATACGAAATTAAAGAACGCAAAAACTCCCACGCTCTTCACAGAGGGCGGGAGGTTGTTCGAACTGATCTTATAAACCTAATCTAATCCCCAATGGGTATGTTATGCAAAGACTTTTTTAGCGTCTTGTTTCGATGAGCAAGCCACTGATTCAGCAAGGCAAAGAACGTGAGACAGAAAAACGAGGAAAGGGCGATGGCCCAAGCATCTGGAACACTACGGAGGGAAACCAACGAGTGATAGAGGGTGGAGCCGAAATAATAGGCTAAAACAGCAAGACCTGCACAAAAGAGAACTATAACAACGATGATGGCAGCAATACGTTGGCGGCGCAAAGCCTCACGATGACTTTCTTCAATACGACGCATGGCGAGATAAGAGAAGTTCGATGGCAGATGTTTCGCCTCTTTGGGGGCGAGGGCTTTCATCAAGGCACGGTCTTTAGCGGTTTGTTCCATGTTTCATCAAGAAATAAAGTTTGCGACGGATTCGATGAAGACGAGTGGCCAAAGTAGTTGGCTCCACGTCGAGAATATAAGCAATGTCCTGAAGGGGACGATTATCGTAATAATAGAGGGTAATGAGTGTCTGCTCATCTGGTTTCAGCAGCTCAATGGTGCGACGCAGTTCTTCGACACGTGTCTCATCGTCGAGAGTCTCATCGATTTCAGTTTCAGACAATTGCGGCTGGTCATCCATGCTGAGATATTTGACGTGACGTTTCCTTAGCCACGAGACAGCCGTTGTGTAGGCGATGCGACAAATCCATGTGGAGAACGACGAACGTCCCTCAAAGGTCTCCAATCGATTGAAGGCACGGACAAAGGCATCCTGCACCAGTTCCTCAGCATCTTCCTGCTGCGGCACCAGACGTGAAACGATGGCAAAAGCCTCTTCGCTGTAACGTTCCAGGAAATAGCCGAAATCCTCGATATGTCCGTCAAGGATTCTGGCCACCCGTCGCTGCTCCTCTGTCTGCATCAATACGGAATCAGAATTCTTCTTCCTTCTTCTCTTTTGGGTGCTCAGCTTTACGTTCAGCGCGATAGGACATCAGCAGACAAATGCCGCCAAAGATGCAGATGCATGCCACATAGACAATACCGCCAATACGATTGTTATACAGGTACATTTCATCATCATGAGCATGGAAAGAGTAGTCCCCACCAGTGGCTATGATGTTGATAATGAAACCAACAAGGAATCCAAGGCCCACACCCAGCATCAGCCAGCCGATGCGCAGAGCTGTGTATTTGTTGCCGCTGCTGTAGAGGTTGATGCCTTTGAAATCCACATTGGAAATCTCAGTCAGTTTGCTGATAAGCATCAGCCGTTCACGCTTGCGGACGAACAATTCAATGACCTTGTAGATGCAGCCAAAAACGATGGCAAAGTTCAGGGGAATCATAATCCACTCCATAAATGTAATCTTTAAATTGTTAATGTTTCATTTATCTTTCTCTATCTAATTAGACGTAACATTTCTGCAAATATTACATAAATCCCAAAGTTTTTTATAAGGATTCGCAATAATAAGC
>CAMKMK010000158.1 GCA_946413885.1 uncultured Prevotellaceae bacterium | reverse complement strand
AACATTCTCCAATATCCAATGTATCTTAGTTGCGCTGAAGTAGGCATCAACAATCAAGCCTGTTCGTTGCCGAATGTCTTCTACCAGTCCCAACTCCTTCAAACTATCGCAATATTCACATGTACGGCGATCTTGCCACACAATGGCATTATACACAGGTTCTCCCGTCTTGGCATCCCATACAATTGTTGTCTCCCGTTGGTTGGTAATACCTAATGCGACTATATCACTACCATCACTTCCAACCTGCTTGAGTGCCTTGAGCATCACTTCGTACTGAGAAGACCATATTTCCTTAGGATCATGCTCTACCCAACCGGGGGTAGGGAAATACTGCGTAAACTCTTTTTGCGCCACAGAACAGATGTCTCCTTTTTGGTTGAAAAGGATTGAACGTGAGCTGCTGGTTCCCTGATCAAGGGCTAAGACATACTTTTCCATATTTCTATTTCATAATTAATTGTTCTCATTCAAAAGGTCAGCGTCACTCGTTTCCATGCATTGGGAACCTTTCCATCACATGCCAAAGATACTGGCGCGCTTGTTCTCGTAACAACGAAACTGCGCAATAGGGCAACTATCAATATCCAAAGTTCAAAAGTGAGCCTCATTTTCCCAGAAAAGCAAATTACAGAATACAAAAATAATCTTTTTCCAACATAAAATGGATGAAAAGCGGAATCTTTTTCGTAAATTTACGCCATAGGTAACCTAAAAAACAATTCAACATGAAATCTTATCTCCATTTTCTGAAATCCAGCAGCAAAATGCTACTGATAGTTCTAAGCTTGATACCATTTGGTCTGTTTGCCCAAGATGCCCCGCTCAGATTGGGAGTGGCAGGAGTGACTCACGGACATTTAGGCGAGGTGGTTCGTCGTATTGGTCGAGGAGACTTCCAAATAGTCGGGGTGGCAGAGCCGAATGATACATATCGCCACCACAATGATTTAGTGGGCAGGGTGGACGCATCACTCTTCTATAAGGATTTGGGCGAGATGCTTGATGCCACGAAACCTGAAGTTGTGGTAGCCTATGGCTCCATATATGACCACGAGAATGTAGTGGAAGCCTGTGCTCCCCGCCATATTCATGTGATGGTGGAGAAGCCTCTCGCTACCACTCTGAAAGCAGCCAAACGTATCCAGAAACTGGCAGAGAAATATGACATCATGGTGCTGACAAACTACGAGACTACGTGGTACAGCAGCAATCAATACGCCTATAAGCTCATCCAAGAAGGACAAATAGGCAACTTGGTTCGCCTCAACATTTATGATGGACACGAAGGTCCTAAGGAAATTGGATGCAGCGATATGTTCCTGGAATGGCTGACAGACCCTGTACTAAACGGAGGCGGAGCACTCATCGACTTCGGTTGCTATGGTGCCAATTTGGCTACCTGGCTGATGCATGGCGAACGACCCACAAGTGTCTATTGCGTAACAAAGCAGCATAAGCCCAATGTCTATCCTAAAGTGGACGATGATGCCACCATCGTAGTGAAGTACCCAGGAACGACCGTCCAAATCATGGCTTCGTGGTGTTGGTCCCAGGGACGCAAGGATATGTACGTATATGGTATGAAGGGAAGCATCTTCCAGAAAACTCCCACACAAATGGAAACCTTCATCGACCGCAAAAACGAAGGTCCATTTGAGGCACCCCGATTAGATACGCCCATCAATGACTCCTTCCGTTTCCTGAAAGCTACGATACGACGAGAACACAAATTGCCCCCTTACGACTTAAGCTCATTGGAGAATAATCTGCTCGTCGTGGAGATACTGGATGCGGCACGCAAAAGCGCAAAAACAGGAAAAGTGGTGAAACTTAAGTAAAAAACACCCTTAGGCTTCATGTTCCTGAATCTTGGCATCCTGCTTGTTGATAGCAGACACGATGGTCTTGCGTACCTCCATGGGATGCTCGATACGATGAATCTGGTGAGACGTTCCACCTGAGCCAACCAATTCGATGCAACCTGTCTTCAGCATACGCTGCCATAAAGATTGATAAAAATTGACTGTCTCAACTTTGTAGAGGGGTATCTCGGTCATCTTCACATTCAAAATACCTTCCTTCTGAATGAAGCGGTCTGTAGTGACGGCAAACTCCGTACGAGTGCGAATCAGGCGACCTATCAGATACACGATGACAGCAATCACTAAAACCACAGCGCCAACGATGTAAAAAACAGGTTTATGGACTAAAGCTCCTGCTACGATAAGGCCGATGCCTAAAAGACTCAGAAAGATGCTGGAAAAAATGTATTCACAGATAGAAACCCAATGGAGGCGACCATTCAATACGATGTGTTCACCTTCCTCCAAACTGCTTGTAATATAGTTTGTCATAATCAACTGATGTTTTCTTTGAGTACAAAATTAAGGAAAAACGCAATATGTTCCACCTATTTCTGCCAAATATTTTACAAAAAGGACTATTTATGGGTAGTCACAGTCAATTGGGTCAAATCCACAAAGTCACTTCCATCTACTGAGGCGGATATCACCAATTGGGCCGTTCCATTTCTCAATCTATTCATGCCTTTCACCACAGCACTATAACGAATCACCTGACCTGCTCCTATATATTCTACACAGGTAGAGGGCGAGAATGCAATCTGTTGGTTATTGCTTGCCTCGTAAACAGCAGGCTCCACAGCATAAAGACCACCTGTCGACACGTTCTTCAATTCGAAGTAAAGCGTACATTCTTCGTTGCGATGAAGACTGCTCGTTTGCTTTCCATATTCGTTTCGAAATGACACATTCTGGATTTTCAGCGGAAGAGAACCGCGAGAATACGAAGTGACGTTTTCTCGAGCAAAAGAATTACGATTGCGATTCTCGATGGCATTTGTAATAGCTGCACCTGCTGCAGCACCTGCCAGAATACCGATAACAGTACCTCTATCATGGCCACGTGGTCCACCTTTGAGCATACCAATGCTACTGCCCAAGAGAGAACCTGCCGATGCTCCTGCCATCAAGCCAGAATATTGTGAATAAGAGCAAGAACTCAGAAGGAGTGTTGCAGAAAGCAACACAAAGATAGATTTTTTCATTGTCAACATTTTCTTATATGGTTTCGTTTACTCAATTTTATAATCACATCGCAAAGATAAAAACTTTTTTCCATCAAACATATAAAGTTCGCCTAAAAGCGATATCCTATTCACCTATTTTTTATATCTTTGTTCTTCAGATACAGGAATGTAAGATACTTTATGAGAAAAACTATCGGATTAGCTATCGTAACAATGGCATTTGGAGCTTGTTCGCAAACACCAAAAGACCGCGCTGAAGAAATGTTGGAGAAAGCAGTGAAAACGATTCTCTACGATCCTGACAGTTATGAAAAACAGGAAACAGTATTGGATAGTGCTTTTGCTCCATTAGATAGTCCAGAACTAATGGACAAAGTGGAAAAAATCCAGTGCGACAAGATAGAGATGACTGCTCTACATAATCAATTGGACAGTGTACTCCACACGAATGCAAATAAAAAAGAAATCACAAATTTGACAGACAAGTTGGAGAATCTGTCTTCCACTATCCAAAAAGAAACGATTGATCTTATACAATTCCTTCAGACTCCCCGTAAATTCATTGGCTTCCGCGCATTCCATACGTATCGGGCAAGAAACAAATCCTCAGAGTCAGAAGTAGGACATATTGTTGCCTATTTTGATCCGGACTTTCTGGTCATTCAACGAAAGTACGATGCAAAGGATTTAATGGAAAAAATGAAAATGCTGAAAGATTTCCAGAAAGGAAAAGGAGAGGAATGAAAACCACAAATGAATAGAAAATAAAACTTACTTTATCACCTCTTCAATGATACGTTCAGCTTCAGCCTGACGCTGATAGCGGATGGGAGAAACACCATACATGACCCTCATCTCACGACCACGAATAACATCCCTCTGTGCCTCCTCTTGACCATAGGTTTTACGATGACAAGACTCGAGACCTAAAATTGCAAGAGAGAAGGCAAGCACTGCATTAATAATCTTCAATAGTCTTTTCTTAAACACGGCACATGTTCTTTTTTAACATTCCTACGATAGCCTTATCTGCCTCACACCAATCCAATTCGTCCATTTCTTCCACACTACACCAGCGGAAGGACTGGTGTTCTTTGCAATGTAATTCATGAGATACAGCAGAACAAAAGAAAGCTTGCATGCTAATAGTAAAATCAGGATAAGTATGGGTCACTTCACCCAAGAAATCTCCCACTTTTACGTCATAATCCATCTCTTCCTGTAATTCGCGATGTAAAGCACGCTCAGGACTCTCGCCAGATTTCACCTTACCACCTGGGAATTCCCATTTGTCAGTCGTATAGGCATACTTTGTCTGCCCCTTCTGCATACAAAGGAAACGTCCATCCTGTTCCACTACGCCACACACTACATGATAACGCAAATGGGGAACATTCCTGTCACCATGTCCCAAGATCTCTTCCCAAGGTTTCACAGTTGTCAATTCCCCAGATTGATCATCCTTTCTTGTCCAATAACTTGCCATTATACTTGAATTTCTGCGGTAAAATTAGTCAAAACATTCCATTCCGCCATCATTTTAACGAACTTTTTGACTCTATAAAGAAGAACAAGTCTCAAGCGAATTTACTCCAGCTCTATTTCTATCGGCAAGTGATCAGAGTTTTGGGTATATATAATAGTACACTCGCATACCTTCAAATTCTTAGGTGAAGGCTGATAGAGGCCAATATAGTCGATGCACGTTTTGGGAGCATCAGAAGGAAAAGTCAGCATATCAACATCAGAGAGGAGTATGAAATGCTCCTTCATTGCATGAATGAAGTCACTTTGAGGAGAATCATTCCAATCTCCTGCCAAAAGGAAAGGTTTATTGTAGGCTCGGGCTGCCTCTGTTATAACAGGAATGGATGCCATGCGGTCGGCTTCAGTAAGGGCCAAATGAGTGCATGCCATCACATATTGATTCATCTCAACCACCAACAACACACGCGCTTCTTCCTTGCCTGGCAAAGGAATGCGTTGAACGGAAATAGGTTTCTCTTTACTGAGGATTCCTACTCCATAACGTCCACCTTGAAAATTGATGGCAGGAGCAAATGTCATATGCATCCCCGTTAATCGAGCTAATTCGTTGGGCTGGTCCACAAAGTCCGTTCTCTTACAGCAACTATCCAATTCTTGAACAGCAACAATATCAAGATTTTCAGAACGTATCAACTCAGCTGTCCGCTCCAAATTAATTTGATCATCCAAACCATGGCCATGTTGGATATTGTAAGACATGATTCGCTGTCCTCGAATGGGCATAAAAATCATCAGAAAGATAAATAGAATACTATTTTCCCGTATTATATGTGTTCTCATCCTCTTTTGTATGTAAAAAGTCAAAGGAGAGGATGTACCTTGATTGGGTACATCCTCTCCTGGATTAAAGAACGGCG
>CAMKMK010000157.1 GCA_946413885.1 uncultured Prevotellaceae bacterium | reverse complement strand
CCCATCGTGGTGTAGTACTCACACATTGCCACACCCAGTTCGCGGGTAGTCGGATTGTTGCCCTTCTCGTTGTAGTGAAGCACCAATCTATCTGTAGCCAACCGCTCAGGCAGGAAGTGATAAGTAACGAAACGGTTCAGCAGGTTGTTCTCGTTCTGGTAGTCCTCGTTGTCTATCGCATCAGGATAGACACCCAGACCAGCCACGTATTGGCGCACATCCTCAACCGTGATATCCAAGGCAGGTTTACCCAACGTCTCACTCCAGAACTCATCCGTCTCAGCAAAGCAGGTGAAACCAAAATAGCGGTGCTGGGGGGCATAACCTTTATAGGTGAAATTCTCATCAGGAATGCGACCTGCCAGATAGATTTCCTCGTAAACCTCATCACGGTAAGCCTTCAACGAATCAATCAGACCTATGGCATTCACCAACAGCGCCATCACATGATACCCTTCTATATTGTCTCGCTTGATGTTGGTGAACAGGGTTGCCAGCGTATTGTTGCTGGGTGCTATCACCTTCTTCACGGCATGAATGAAGCCATTGATTACAGGGATGTCCCTGTTGTTCTCGTCTATCGCACAATTGTTTATCAGTATGTCCACGTTGGCATTGTCGTTGTAATGGATACTCAACTTGCGGTCATACATGTTGGGAATGGGTATTTCTGCATCCTGCGTGGTGGGGAAACTGCCTATCTCGTACGCATGATAGTCATCGCCGCTATCTATTACGCTGTTCAGCACAATCACCTTCTCTATGGAATCTCGCGTGGCCTCGTTGGGAAAAGCATCCCACGATGCTTCAGGAATCACCTCGTTCACCACCAGGGTATCCAGATAGTCCTGGATGGCTTGATTCGTGGGAGCGAAGATGGTGTAGTGCCCACGCGCAGAGAGCAGTTGCCCAACAGTTGTCTTGCTGACGCTGCTGACAGGAATCTTGTACAGGAGATCCACGTAAGTGCTGTAGTCCTCCGCATGCTTCTTCAGATAGCCCATCGCCGTTTGCTCCTTGAAAACGTAACGGTTGGATGTGTCTATGTCCTCCGTGCAACCTATGAGGACAAGAACCGTTAAGAGGAAAAACAATTTCTTCATGAGGCCTGATATAAAAAGTTTACGTCACAAAAATACAATTATTTTTTCATCTTACCACACCAAAAGACCTAAAAAATTCTTTCTTTATTGGTTTATCCTCATTCTGTTCTGTCCTGATGGGCAAGAAAAGGTTCTTCATTTCGAGATAAAACAACCCTTTTCAACCTATTTGACGTATGCCCATTTCTTTCCTCTTTTGACATAGATATTATGTTGAGGAGGGAATTCATTCTGTCCAACGACTTGCCCGCTCATGTTGTATATCAGAGGATCACTCGTTGAATGATGACTTTCATTTAAGACACTACCGATTCCGTCCGTTCCCTCTTTCAATTGGAAACTATAAGAACCTGAACCAAGAGAAATGCGAAGGTTGGCAACCTCCTCCACAACTCCTTTTACACCCTTCGTTTCAGCAAGGCTGTTACCCTTTTCCGTAACGTGATAATTCTTGGGGACTATCACGCTGGCCGCAGCGCCAAATGGAATAGCAACATGGAGTTGGATGGTATTGTCATCGTTCTTCTCCCATTCAACAGCCACTTCTCCTCTTACCGTATTTATATGAGCCTTCACCCAAGAAAGATCAGGTGCGAAATAAGGTGCAATGGTGATGCTGTCGTAAGCCAATCCGTCATTCTGGATGCCGCCCAGATGACTGTAGAACCACTCGTCAAGATGTCCCATCATGCAATGATTCTGCGATGCCTGCATATCCCAAAATTCAGGAAGTGAAGTGGCTCCCTTACGGACAAAGTAACCATAGCTGGGCATATCTTCTGCTGTCGCCATCCGATAGACGATGTCGTTATATCCATTCTCTGCCAAGGACATGAACAACGGTTTCAGCGCTACTTCACCTGTTGTAAGATGATAATTGGCATCCTTCACACATTGAACCAACGAGTTCAAGACTTTCAGTCTGTTTCTCTCGTCCACAACGCCATAGTACAATGCCATTGCATTGGAGGCTTGCGTGTTGGCGTCATAATACCCTTTGCTGTTATAGAACTCCTTGTTGATAGCTCCCTGGATACGATTTGCCAGAATCCTGTAATAGTTGGCATCGGCAGGCTGCTCAAGGATGGCTGCCATCTCAGCCATTGCTTTCGCCAATGCATAATAGGTACAGTTGATGGTGAATTTCACAGACGTGCGTTTGTCGTAGGCCCCCCAATCACCCAGCGTCCTGATGTCCACAAGATTACCTGAACTGCGGGTCAAGTAATAAGCCATCATCTTCTTCATCGTCTGGTACTGGTCTTTCAATGTCTGCACATCCCCGTATGCGAGATAGGAACGGTAAGGAATCAGGATCGTGCTGCCACCCCAGGATGGATCATTCCCCCAGAAATCATCCAACTGAGGATAGAACCCAGGAGCCACGTTGTTGACAAAGCCATTGTCGTATTGTGAATCCCTCGTGTCCATCGCTATCTTAGGCATCCAGGCTGCCAGGTCGAAATTGTATACGAGCGAATTGAACAACAACTGCGGCACTTCCAGCCATCCCAGTTTCTCGCGATGGGGGCAGTCAGTAAGGGAATTGTAGAGATTGGATGCAATGCTGCGCACAATGAGCGTGTGGACATCGTTCAGCAAGTCATTGGAACAGCTGAAAGAGCCTGATTGCTCAGCCCCCAGGCGTATGCGTTTTGCCACGAACTGGTCAGCGGTGGGAGCCTTGTCGAGTCCCTTGACCTGAAGGTATCTGAAACCATGATAGACGAGCGTGGGGCCCCAGGTCTCTCCTGAAGGTTCACCGCTGAAGGTGTACTGGTCGTACACGGGCGTACCAATATCATTTTGATTGATGCTGCCCTGAGCATTGAGGAGCTCAGCGGGCCACAGCTGGATGACCTGCCCTTTCCGTCCTGTCAGGGTGAACTCGTACTGCCCAGCAAAGTTCTGGCCGAAATCCACCAGATATTCCCCATCGCCCACAGGCTTGACACTTACAGGATGCCACGTTTCCACCACTTCCGTAGGCTGATAGAATTGTGCTGTCAGCTTGCCAATGGGCTCCTTGCACACTACCGCATGAGGCCAGGAATCCATCTCCTCCTGAAGTGACTCTTGGGTTGCAAGATTGGCATCATAGTCCTCGCCTCCATACCAGGAGCAGAAGGTGTAGGGAGTCTTGTCGCTGCAGCTCCAGCTTCCGTCAGAGGCAAAGGTTTGTGTCGTGCCGTCCTTATATTCCACTTCCAATTGTCCGATGAAGCGAAGGGGCCCAAAGTTGTTTGTCAGCTTCTGGTATCGATCCATTTTGGGATTGTGGTATTGGGCACCAGCGACAAAGGCAATGACAGCGTTGCGTCCCTTTTGAAGAAGATTCGTGACATCGTAGGTGGCATAGAGGACCGTCTTGGGGAAATAGGATTCGCCTGGCTCCAGCACGTGATGCGTCGCGCGCTTGCCGTTGATGCGCAATTCGAAATTCCCTGCTCCAGAGGCATACATCCGTGCCTTGCGGACTGGCTTCTCGAGAATGACTGAGGAGCCAAAGGCTGTAAGAGTGGAATGGATGGAATTACTAAAAAGAGGTGACGAAAAATTATTTACACTGTATTCAACTTTCCAGGAACTGCCGCCATCGCGTTTGACGGAAATGGAGAACTCCTGAGGGAAGTTGGCGCAACGGGCGGCATCGCTTTCGGCTGGCAAGTCTGCACGAGGATAGAGGACAACGGAACTCACGCTTTTTTCTTCCCCCAAGTCAATCTCCGCATAGCAGGGGACAGAGGGCGTTTGTGAGCCCTGAGCGGTTGTCGTGGCACCCAGACAAGTGTTGTCTATGATACGACCGTCCGTCAGGTTCTCAGCACGCCAGGATGCCGGAAGCGATTCCTCAGGTGAAATGGTCGCCTTCTTGCCAAGTGCCAGATTGTTTCCCTCCGCATCCAGGACCTCAATCTCAGAGAGCTGCAGGCGATACTTCGCCCCCTCAGTCCTGACGGGAAGCCCCAGCTTCTGGGCATCCATGCGGATATAGCGTGCAGGGATAGACTGCTCGAACGCGATGACTACCTGAGCGGCCTCCTCCTTTTCATTCGTTTCATCAGCCCTGATCCATTGGGCTTTCCAATCGTTGGGCGACAGCATGGCCGTCTCGAAAGTGTGCCATGCACTCCATGTGGTGGATTGGTCGTTCTGATCCCATATCCTGACTCTCCATCGATAACTGCTTTGGGACTTCAGTTCCTTGCCTTTGGATGCTATCTGGTAGGAATCGGCTGAGGACACCTTGCCTGAATTCCAGACTTCTGTCCCCTGCTCGTCGACAACCTCTATCTCGTAGGCCGTCTGACGTCCCCCACGTTCTTGTGTCGCAACAACCCAACTGAACCGGGGTGTCTGGTCAATCCCAAGGGGAGAATCCAGGTTGTTCACACGCAATCTGTTGATATCGATATCTGCCGAACAGGCGGATAAGCTAATCATGCCAAGCAGGCAGAAAAAAACGAAAATGTGTTTCATATCTGTTTACAATAAAGTGTTATTCCTCTCCTCCTTCAGGAGAAAACCTGAAGCGGACGAGCAGAGGGAAATGGTCAGAAGGTGCGATGCTGCGGCCATAATCTTCCGTGATGATGTGACGAGAAAGCGGAATCATGTGTTTGAAGAACACATAGTCGAACTCAGAGCCCTTGCAGCCAGGATGGGTTGCAGGAAGCCAGTTGGAAGCCGTGTGGGTGATTTCTCCCCTGGGAACACAAGAGGTCTTGGTGCAGAGAGCGGCATCTGTCAGGCAGGAAGCCACTCCACGCCAAGCCTCAGCATGATCGTTGCGGCGCATGTTAAAGTCTCCCACCAGCACCACAGGCTTCTGCCCTGCAATCTCACTCATGCGCTGTCCAATGAGCTTGCAGCTCTCAATGCCTGACTTCGAGGCCCCATAGTTCGTGTGAACGACGGCAAAGAAGAAATCCCTGCCTGATACCTTGTCGCGCAAATGCGCCCATCCTAACGCGCGTGGCAGTTGTTCCTCCTTTTCCACCCACCCTGGACCAGGCGTCTCAGGATGCTCGTTCAGATAGAACAGCCCTTTATCAAGCAGTTCATACTTCTCCCGTTTGTAGAATATCACATTGTGCTCATACTGCCTTCCTTCGCGCTCCACCGCCCAATCGGCATAGCCAGGAAGCATATCGCGCAAATCCTGCAACTGCGATTTGCCAGACTGTGGGTCGCGATTGTTGCCCAGGACCTCCTCCATGCCCACGATATCGAAATCGTAGTCAGTAACGATGCGTCCCACGAAAGACTTTCTGTTGGCCCACAACCTATCGCCAGCATCGCCGTTGCTGGGGTTGCAGTAGCGTATGTTGAACGTGGCAAAGCGATGTACGCCCTCCTCGCCG
>CAMKMK010000156.1 GCA_946413885.1 uncultured Prevotellaceae bacterium | reverse complement strand
AAACGCCTAAAATAGGGCGTTTCACAAGTGCGCTCTAAGCGCCTAACCCAATTACCCAATTTTTTCCGAGTTTTCGGATTACTCAGAGTTTTCGGATTACTCAGAAGAACGTGTTGTCTTCGAGGGAAGAACGTGTTGTCTTTGCTGGAAGAACACGTTGTCTTTGAGGAAAGAACGTGTTGTCTTTCCTCTTTCAACACGTTGCGTATGCGCGATAAATTGGTGGATGGTTGGCATTCTTTGGCAGAGATTAGTCTGGATTTACTTGCATAATTCATCAAAAATCACTATCTTTGTAGAATAATAAAACAAGGAGGAAAGAGTGATTAAGAGTTACCTGAATTAACTTTGTTGACTTCCGGTCAAGACAATTCTTTTGGAAAAACGGATAAAAAATGAAGGGGATCTGTTCGCAGGAACGGAACCCCTTCTTACACATTATGAAAAAAAATTAAACTTTGCCCCTTCACAGGGGGGGAGGAGAATATAAAATTAAAAAAACTTGCCCCTTCACAGGGGTGGAGGAAAAAAATTACTTAACTCGACCTAAATAGGAACCGTCGCGGGAGTCAACCTCGACAGTCTCGCCTTCCTCGATGAAGAGGGGAACACGAATCTCAGCACCTGTCTCTACACGAGCGGGCTTGAGGGTGTTGGTGGCGGTGTCGCCTTTCAAACCTGGCTCTGTCCAGACTACCTGCAGATGTACCTTGACGGGAACATCGGCATAGAGAACGGTCTCTGTGCTGGCATCTACCACTACCTCGACGTTCTCGCTCTCTTTCATGAACTTGACGCCGTTGACTTGGTCAGGAGCGATGGTGATCTGCTCGTAGGTCTCGTTGTTCATGAACACGAGGTCGTCGCCGTCCTTGTAGAGATACTGGTAGGGACGACGCTCGACGCGCACGTCCTCGAGGCGCTCACCAATGTTGAAACGCTTCTCGATCACACCTCCGTTGACTACGTCCTTGAGGGTTACGTTCATGATGGTATTTCCCTTGCCTGGCTTGCGGTGAAGGAAATCGATGCAGAAATAGAGCTTGCCGTCCATGCGGATGCAGGTGCCCTTCTTGATGTCTTGTGAATTAATCATAAGGCTGTTTATTTTACTGTTTTTTGAATTGTTCTGTCTGAAATCGGTCACAAAGGTAAGAAAAAAATGTGAAAAGAGAAATGGAATTGACGAAAAATCGAAGGAAAGTTTTGCAGATTGAAAAAAAAGTCCTAATTTTGCACCCCGAATCCTAAGTTGAACAAACAATAATAACGAATATAAGAAAATGAAAAGAACATTCCAACCCCACAACCGTCGCCGCAACAACAAGCACGGTTTCCGTCAGAGAATGGCTACCAAGAACGGTCGCAGAGTATTGGCAAGCCGCCGCGCCAAAGGTCGCAAGAAGCTGACTGTATCTGACGAAGTTCACGGCAAGAAGTAATTTGCAGAATTGCGCAGAAATAGAAAAGAAGTAAGCCCATCTTACTTCTTTTTTGTTTTTTATCCCTGTTTGCGTTTCGTCGAACAGGCGCCGTCTTGGCAAAAAATGAGACATTTTCTTGGTTTTTCCCTCATTTGTTCGTAACTTTGACTTCGATTACCCTATGTACGCGCTCGTGTGTGCGATTTTCAATAGGTGAAGAAAGAAAGGAAAGGATATGAAAGATTTTCTGAAAAAGATATTCAGCCCCATCCTCTGGGGGAACCTGCTGGCGATGGCGGTGGCTGCCGTCGTACTGGTGTTTCTGCTTTGGCAAGGCATGCGTCTGTACACCCACCACGGAGAGAAGATTGAGGTGCCCAACGTGAAGGGGATGCTCCTGGAGGACGCGAAGTTCCATCTGGAGAAAACGGACCTGAAAGCGGAGGTAAGCGACAGCAGCTACAACCGCAACCTGCCTGCCGGCACCGTACTGGACCAGACGCCCGACAAGGGGAAGAAGGTGAAGTCAGGGAGAACGGTCTTCCTGACGGTGAACAGCCGCGAAATGCCTACCCTGATCATGCCTGACATCGCTGACAACTGCTCCCTGCGCGAGGCTCAAGCGAAGCTGAAGGCGCTGGGATTCAAGCTGGGCAACGTGGAATACGTGCATGGCGACAAGGACTGGGTGATGGACGTGAAGTGTGGTGGCCGCCATATAGCTGCCGGCGAGCGTGTGCCCATCGATGTCCCTGTCATCCTGGTGGTGGGCAACGACGTGGATGTGTTCGACGAATACGAGGAGGACACCCTCGAGGTGGAGAGCCTGCTGGATATCAGCGGATTGGACGATGTGACAGAAGAAACCAAGCTGGATGAGTAGTACCCTGACTGAAGAAGAGAGCCTGTCCGCTCTGCCTCAACCTGACGAGGGCTGGGAGAACGAGGAGGACTTGGACGAATGGGAGCCATCGTCTGAGGAAACCCCTTCTGAGCACGAGCATTGGCGCATCGTCTCTGACAAGGGTCAGGCGGTGGTGCGTGTGGACAAGTTCCTGATGGATCACATGCCTGACACGAGCCGCAACCGTATCCAGAAGGCTGCTGAGGCGGGGTGCATCCGCGTGAATGAGAAGCCCGTAAAGAGCAACTACCGCGTGAAGCCTGGCGACGTGGTGACGCTGGTGCTGGACCATCCCAAACGCGATTGGGAAATCGTGCCTGAGGAGATTCCCTTGGATGTGGTCTATGAGGATGAGGACCTGATGGTCATTGACAAGCCTGCGGGCATGGTGGTGCATCCTGGGTGCGGCAACTTCAGCGGCACACTGGTGAATGCCATCGCCTGGCACCTGCGTGACAACAAGGACTTCGATCCCAACGATCCCAACGTGGGGCTGGTACACCGCATCGACAAGGACACGAGTGGACTGCTGCTGGTGGCAAAGACGCCTGAGGCAAAGACGCATCTGTGCAAGCAGTTCTTCCACCACACGACAAAAAGGCAATACAACGCCCTGGTGTGGGGCAACTTCCGCGAGGACGAGGGCACCATCGAGGGCAACATAGGGCGCAACCCCAAGGATCGGCTCCAGATGGCCGTCTTCCCCCCTGACAGCGAGACGGGCAAACCAGCCATCACCCACTACAAAGTAGTGGAACGACTGGCCCACGTCACCCTGATAGAATGCCGCTTAGAAACAGGACGCACCCATCAGATACGTGTCCACCTGAAGCACATCGGACACACACTCTTCAACGACGAGCGCTATGGGGGCGACGAGATTGTGAGAGGCGAGAAGAGTTCCAGTTACAAGGCGTTCATCCACAACTGTTTCGACATCTGTCCACGCCAAGCCCTGCACGCCCGCACCCTGGGATTCAAGCATCCTCGAACAGGCGAGGAGATGTTCTTCACCAGTCCCCTCCCTGCTGACATGGAGGCGCTACTGGCGAAATGGAGAAGATATGTTCAAGCAATGAAATGAAGACCCTTCCCTCCCCACGCTCCCCAGAGGAGCCGTTCGAGAAAGAAGGGATAAAGATATAAGAAAAGATGAAGAAAACAATTGCTATCGTTTGCGGAGGTGACACCTCTGAGCACGACGTCAGCCTAAGAAGCGCTGCCGGCATAGAGTCCTTCATGGACCAGGAGCGCTATATTCCTTATAAAGTGGAGATCCACGCAGGCAAGTGGGAAGCCATCCTGCCCAACGGCGAACGGACTCCAGTAGACCGCAATGATTTCAGTTTCCTGGTCGATGGGCAACGTGTCCGTCCTGACTTCTGCTACATCACCATTCATGGCGCACCAGGCGAGAATGGCATCCTGCAGGGCTATCTCGACCTCATCGGCATGCCCTACAGCACCTGCAACGTACTGATCGAGGCCCTGACGTACGACAAGTTCGTCCTCAACAACTACATGCGTGGGCTTGGAGTCAGCGTGGCTGACAGCCTGTTGATTCGTCAGGGACGCGACAAGGAGGTATCAGACGAGGACATCATCAGCCGCATTGGCCTGCCCTGCTTCGTGAAGCCCGCCAGCGGAGGCAGCAGTTTTGGCACCACCAAGGTCAAGACAGCCGAACAGCTCCGTCCTGCCATCGATTTCGCCCTCCAAGAGGGAGAGGATGTCATGGTGGAGGCCTTCATGAAGGGTACTGAACTCACCTGCGGCTGCTACAAGACCCGCCAGAAGGCTCACGTGTTCCCCATCACAGAGGTGGTGTCAGCCAACGAGTTCTTCGACTATGACGCCAAGTACAACGGTCAGGTTCAGGAAATCACTCCTGCACGTATCAGCGAGCACCTTGCCACACGCGTCAAGAAACTCACCAGCATGATCTACGACATCTTAGGGTGTTATGGTATCATCCGCATCGACTACATCATCACGGAAAACGACCATATCAACCTGCTGGAGATCAACACTACTCCTGGCATGACGCCCACCAGTTTCATTCCCCAGCAGGTCCGCGCCGCTGGATTGGAGATGAAGGAAGTACTGGCAGACATCATCGAGGACAAGTTAAACTAAAGCATCCTGCTGCATGAGATACGAATATTTACCTGAGTTTGATTCCATTCGTCCCTACAACGACAACGAGTTGAAGGACGCTCTGGATTCATTGCTCAAGGACCGCCAACTGAACGTGATCCTGCAGGGAGCCGTTCCTTGGCTGCCTCGCTGGGCTCGCAATGGTATCATTCGTGCCGCTTTCATTGGAGTGAAGAGTCCCATGGACTTCCAACTGCGATTCATGAAGCCCATCGTGCGTTATATCCTTCGCAAATGCAGTACAGGATACAGCTTTGGCCACGACCGTATTGTGGCAGGTGAGCCTCGCTACACCTTCATCAGCAATCATCGCGACATCGTACTGGACAGCGCAATCCTCGACATCATGCTCTACGATGCCCACTTCCCCACCACGTGTGAGATTGCCATTGGCGACAACCTGCTCATCTATCCCTGGATCGAGACCATCGTGAAGATGAACAAGGCTTTCACCGTCAAGCGTGGCCTCTCTGCCCGCGACCTTCTGAACAGCAGTCTCACCATGAGCAAATACATGCATTATGCCATCAATGCCAAGCACGAGAACATCTGGATTGCCCAGCGCGAGGGAAGGGCCAAGGACAGCGATGACCGTACCCAGGAAAGTGTTCTCAAGATGCTTGCCATGGGAGGTGAAGGCAATCCTGTCGACAAACTGCGCGACATGAACATCGTACCTCTCACCATCAGCTATGAGTACGACCCCTGCGACTATCTCAAGGCCACAGAGTTCCAGATGAAACGCGATGATCCCTCCTACAAGAAGACCCCTCAGGACGACTTGAAGAACATGGATACAGGTATTCTTGGCTTCAAGGGCAAGATCCATTACGAAGCCAGCCCATGCATCAATGTCTGGCTGGATGAATACGCTGAACTCCCCAAGACGGAAGCATACAAGGAGATTGCCAAGCGCATGGATCACGAGATACACCAAGCCTATCGCCTCTTCCCTGGCAACTTTGTCGCCCTCGACGAGTTGAATGGCTCGC
>CAMKMK010000155.1 GCA_946413885.1 uncultured Prevotellaceae bacterium | reverse complement strand
CTTGATGTACGACGCGGATTGGATGCAAGGCAGAAACGACAAACGATTCTCGAGTTCATGAGCCATCATCTCAACGATTGTGGAATCATCTACTGCATGAGTCAAAAGAATGCTGAAATGATGGCCACATACTTGTGCGAGCATCACATTACAGCTGTGGCTTATCATGCTGGACTCAATACTGAGGAGCGAAACAAAGCGCAAGAGGATTTCATCAATGATCGCGTCCAAGTAGTCTGTGCAACCATTGCTTTCGGAATGGGAATCAACAAAAGCAACGTCCGCTTTGTCATTCACTACAATCTGCCCAAAAGCATCGAGAATTTCTATCAGGAGATTGGACGTGCAGGACGTGACGGACTTCCCTCCGACACGTTGCTCTTCTATTCTGTAGCTGACATCATACAATTAACCCATTTTGCTCAGGAAAGCGGTCAGCGAGAAATCAACATCGAGCGACTCAACCGTATGCGAGAATATGCTGAGGCTGACATCTGTCGCCGCAGAATCCTGCTCAACTATTTTGGTGAGGAGAGTGGACACGATTGTGGGAACTGTGATGTCTGCAAGAATCCTCCCCAGCAATTTGATGGCACCGTGCTGGTACAGAAAGCTTTGAGTGCCATTAGCCGTACAGGAGAGGAAGTCACCATGCGTACCACGGTGGACATTCTTTGCGGCATCTATTCGCCTGAAGTGAAAACTCATGGATATGCCAACCTGAAGACCTATGGAGTGGGACGTGATGTGCCCCTACGCGACTGGAATGATTACCTGTTGCAAATGCTACAATTGGGATACGTTGAAATCAAATACGACGAACACAACCATCTGCGCATCACTGACTTGGGCAACGAAGTACTTTTCGGTCACCAGAAAGCAATCCTGGTAGTTATTCGCAAGGAAGAGAAAGCACCTCGCCGCAAAATGAAGAAGGGTGAATTGCAACAGGAACTACAACAACAGCTCAACCTGCAGGTTACCTTCGAACCTGTTCCATTGGAGGACCCCACTCTTTTCGAGAGACTGCGTCGCCTACGACTCGAGCTTGCAGAACGGCAAGGCTTTCCACCTTATATTATTTTATCAGATAAAGTGCTCCATGAGATAGCTACCGTACGGCCCACCACAGTAGAGCAATTCGGTAACGTGAGTGGAATCGGAGAATACAAAAAACAAAAGTACGGACAAACGTTTGTCAACGTAGTGCGTCAATCGTTGGGACTCTCTTCGCTGAGCGATTCCGAGGAGAGAGACTGACGAGCCTTTTCGTTGTCTTCCAAAGCAACCGTCAATCGGGCAACCTGCATCATGGCCTCTCTTCGTCGAGTCTCAAGCATATCGCGCTGGGTCACCAAATTTGACTGTACGTCACCCCCCTCTCCTACAGCTGCACGTCCACCTTCAGCCTGCAAGGCTATTAACCGAGATCGCATGCTATCCACCATAGCTTGACAGATGGCCAGATCTTCCTGTATGCGCAACACCTTCTCACGCACGGCAGACCAATCCCTGTCTTCCATGAAGACACGCTCCAATTCAGCATATTGTACAGGAGGGTGTTGAGTATTGAATCCTCGAATCCACAGATCCAGTACAGAGCGTTTCTGGGCACATTCGTCGCTCAGCATCTCTCCAATCTCCACGTATGCATCGTGGCGTCCACGTATCTGACTGATTTCCTTCATCATATCGTGAGTCAACTTGTGCTCGCGATCCTCGTCTGCTCTGGTCTTTGCCAGTTGCTGGTAAAGTTGGTCAAAATAGACATTCACATCATTCTTGCCCAACGCCTTGTCATAATTCTTGTTCTGCTCAGAGATGGCAGTTTGGCAATTCTCCTTCCGCTGCTGGGTAGCATCCAGAAAAGCCTGGCGCAGCGTCTGCTCCATCTTCAGTCCTTCCAGTTCTGTATGACCTGTCTTCAGTTGCTGCTTTTCTTCATTGATCTGACGGTTCAGGTTTTCCCAACTATCCATCAACTGCTGGATTTTCAGCTTTAATCCCTCGTGATTCTGATTCCATTCACGGAACCAGTCAGGGATGGTTATTATCTTGTCCAGTTTATCGTAAAGATCACTATAGACATCGTTCAAATTAGCAAGCTGAACCTGTATGCGTTCCACATGACCAGCCATCACCTGACAACCCGTGTTCACCTCGTTCATACGAACGCCCAGTTCCGTCTTGCGCTGTTCCTGGACAGAGAGTTTTTCCGAAAGTTCATTGATAGTATCCTGGTGGTAGGTAAAAGTGTCCAGTTCGTTCTGGGCACTCTCTGCATCACGCGTCGTATTCTCTATCAACTGACGCAACATCAATTGACGGCCTTCCATATTGGTGCTCGATGAACAGTCGTGAAAGGATTTGTCCAAGGTAGCATAGATGTGCCATTCCTTGACATCCTCTGCCTGCCTGCGTCTGACGCTTATCATCCCTTGCTCTTCTGTCTCGTAACGGGCTTGCGTGGCATTCAAATCCAACTTCATGTCCTCCAATTGTACACGTTTCCCTCGTGCCTCAGCTTCCAGCAGGTCATATTCCGTCTTGAAGTCCCCAATGAGTTTGCTCTGTTCCAGCATCGTGTCGCTATGGTAGGGGTGATGTGTGGCGCCACAGACTGAGCACTGTACTCCCTCCTTCAGGTCTGAACGCAGTTGTATCACACTCTGGCTTTTGCTCAACATATAGGTATATCGCTTCTCGTCGGAAAGACGGTTCAGTCGATTCACCTCAGTATCCAGCTCACGTATGTTCTTCTGAACTTGTTCGATGTGCAATCGTAAGGCATTCAGCGATTTCGATTTCTCTTCTATCAAATTGTAACCTGTAGAGATACGGTTCCAGAGGGATTGGGCAGAGAGGAGCATTTGATGACGACTCTTCAGCCGCATGGCACGTTCCTGGAGAGCAAAACTGTTCTGTCCCTTGATGCTGCCACGGTGAACGTGTATCTCGTCATTCAGGCTCTGCATGCGACCCTCCACCTCCTGAAATTGCGAGAATATGCGACCCAGCAACTCGTTCTCCTCATTCTGGCGGCGCAAGCTATCTGCCTGTTGGGCACGCAGGTCTGCAATGTTGTTCTTTATCTCGTGCAACTGATCCAGTTTCATCAAGACAGCTTCGCCGTGGGCCACCATCCTCTCGTGTATCTCTATACCCTGTCGTGCCGAACGATGGCGTTCTATCTTCTCGTTCAACGTGTTCAGTTCCGTTGTCTTTTCCTCAATCTCTTGAGATGTCTTCTTTTGATCCTGGGTAAGCACACTGATAGCGTCATTCAAATGTACCAGATTGTCTTGCAGGGCCTCTAAGGCACCCGTCACCCTGTGGCCCATCGCTATCTGGTCCATCGATTGGTAGAGATGAGACTGAGCTTGCTCACGCAGTTCTGTCATCTGCTGTTGGAGTTTCTGCTGGTCTTCCCATTTGTGAAGCGCTTCCTCCTGTTCACGGTCCAGGGCGCTGCGGTTACGTTTGTTTTCTGCTGAAGCCTGTTCCAGATACTTCATGCGCAGGAAGTCACTCTGGATAGTCTCGAAAGTCTGATAACGATCCAAAGCACGTATATCCTCAGCCATGCTCGACTGCTGCTTCTTCAGTTCATACAAACGGGTGTTCTCCTGATTCAGCGCAATCTTTAACTCGTTGTAGCGACGCAACCAATCCTGCTGACCTTTCAGGTGCTCCAGACTCTCTTCTGCATTCTGCAATTTCGTCTCCGCCAAACGTAGTGCCTCACGGGTTCGCTGCACCTGTTGCTCACTCATCAGATTCGGGTTCTTGGACATCCGTTTCACTTCTGCACGAGGCGTCTCCACTGAGGAGACTTGGGGTTGAGCAGATTGTGGCTGTTGCGTGGTTTTATCCTCTTTTTTACTGAATATGTTCATCGATGGAATATTTTATGTGCAAAGATAACTCTTTTTTTTGTATTTCCCTCATTTTGCAGTAACATTGGTTTACCAAAGTTTCTCCGTCTCGGAAAATCTCAAATATATTTGGCTCTTCTCTCGACTTTTCGTAACTTTGCGTTCTTGAACGCGAACTTCTTGCGCTCCAGTAGGTGCTCAGGCGCAGGCGGAGTCCTCCGTCTCGGCAAAAAAAAAACAAGTTCTTTTGTTTTGCGCTCGACTTTTCGTAACTTTGCGCCCGCAAATTCAGAAAATTAACTATGGCACAAAAAACCAGCATCCCCAAAGGCACGCGTGACTTCGGTCCTCAGGAAATGGCACGCCGCAACTATATCTTCGACACAATCCGTCAAGTTTACGCTCTCTATGGATTCCAACAGATAGAGACTCCTTCCATGGAAAATCTCAGCACTCTGATGGGAAAATATGGCGAGGAGGGCGACAAACTGCTTTTCAAGATTCTCAACAGCGGCGATTTCCTGCGCGGCATTTCTTCCGACGATCTCCAGCAAGGCGCTACAGGACACCTGGCTGCCCAACTCTGCGAAAAAGGTCTGCGTTATGATCTCACCGTTCCCTTTGCCCGCTACGTAGTGCAACATCGCGAGGAGCTTACCCTACCCTTCCGCCGTTATCAGATCCAGCCCGTATGGCGTGCTGATCGACCCCAGAAGGGCCGCTACCGTGAGTTTTATCAATGCGATGCCGATATGGTGGGATCAGATTCCCTTCTCAACGAAGTTGAGTTGATGCAGATTATCGACACCGTCTTCACCCGTTTCGGCATCCGCGTCTGCATCAAGATCAACAATCGAAAAATCCTCTCAGGCATCGCAGAAATCATTGGCGAAGCCGAAAAGATTATAGACATTACTGTAGCCATCGACAAACTCGACAAGATTGGTCTCGACAACGTGAATGAAGAGCTCCGCGAGGATGGCATCAGCGAGGAAGCCATTCAGAAGCTGCAACCCATCATCCAGCTCAGCGGAACCAATGCCGATAAGATTGCCACCATGCGACAGGTTCTCAGCCAAAGCGAGACAGGACTGAAAGGCATCGAGGAAGTGGAATATGTCCTCTCCAAACTGACGAATCTGAAATCTCAGGTAGAGCTGGATCTCACCCTGGCACGTGGCCTCAACTACTATACCGGCTGCATCTTTGAAGTGAAGGCTCTCGATGTAGAGATAGGTTCCATCACGGGCGGCGGTCGCTACGACAACCTTACAGGCATCTTTGGCATGCCTGGCATCAGCGGCGTGGGTATCAGCTTTGGTGCAGACCGCATCTATGATGTGCTCAATCAGCTCAATCTCTATCCTAAGGAAGTCACCACGGACACCCAGCTCCTTTTCATCAACTTCGGCGCCGCAGAGACCGATTACTGCCTGCCCATCCTGGCACAAGCACGTGCCGCAGGTATTCGCAGCGAGATTTACCCTGATGCTGCCAAAATGAAGAAGCAGATGCAGTATGCCAATCAAAAGCAGATTCCCTTTGTGGCCTTAGCAGGTGAAACAGAAATCGCAGCAGGCAAAATCACCCTCAAGAACATGCA
>CAMKMK010000154.1 GCA_946413885.1 uncultured Prevotellaceae bacterium | reverse complement strand
GGAACTCCCAAGAAGGGCAACAAGATTGCCATTGTGGGTGGCGACAACTACCGCATCGGACTGGGTGGAGGATCAGTATCCAGCGTGGAAACAGGAAGATACAGCAGCGGTATCGAGTTGAACGCCGTGCAGCGTGCCAATCCTGAGATGCAAAAGCGTGCCTACAATCTGATACGCTCCCTCTGCGAGGAAGATGTGAATCCCATCGTAAGCATCCACGATCATGGAAGTGCCGGACATGTGAATTGCCTGAGCGAGCTGGTAGAGGAATGTGGTGGCCTGATTGATATGACCAAGCTACCCATCGGTGACAAAACCCTTTCCGCCAAGGAAATCATCGCCAACGAGAGTCAGGAGCGAATGGGGCTGCTGATCAACGAGAAGCACATCGAGCATGTACGCCAGATAGCGGAGCGCGAGCGTGCACCCATGTATGTCGTGGGTGAAACAACGGGCGACGCTCACTTTGCCTTCCAACAGGGCGACGGCGTGCGTCCTTTCGACCTTGAAGTAAGCCAAATGTTTGGTCATTCCCCCAAGACCATCATGCGCGACAAGACGGTGGAAAGGAACTACGAGAATGTTACTTACGACCAGAAGAACCTGAGCGAAAAGGTAGCCCGCGTGCTTCAACTGGAAGCCGTAGCCTGCAAAGACTGGCTGACGAACAAAGTGGACCGCTCCGTAACAGGAAAGGTAGCTCGCCAGCAATGTCAGGGAGAACTGCAATTGCCCCTGAGCGACTGCGGCGTGGTAGCTTTGGATTATCGTGGAGAGAAAGGTATCGCCACCGCATTGGGACATGCTCCCCAAGCAGCCCTGGCTGATCCCGCAGCAGGCAGTGTGCTTTCGGTTGCCGAATCATTGACCAACATTGTCTGGGCTCCTTTGGAGGAAGGGTTGGACAGCGTGAGTCTGAGCGCCAACTGGATGTGGCCCTGCCGCGCCCAAGAAGGCGAGGATGCCCGTCTTTACACCGCCGTAAAGGCCCTCTCTGATTTCTGCTGCGGCCTCCACATCAACGTCCCCACAGGAAAGGATAGCCTCTCGATGACACAAAAATATCCAAACGGAGAGAAAATCATCTCCCCAGGAACCGTTATCGTGACCAGTGGCGGTCAGGTGAGTGACATCAAAAAGGTAGTAAGTCCTGTGATTCAGAACGTTCCCTCGACCCTCTACCACATCGACTTCAGCTTCGACGAACTCCGACTGGGAGGCTCTGCCTTTGCCCAAAGCTACAACAAGATAGGCAACGATGTACCTACCGTATGCGATACAGAATACTTCCGCGATGCCTTCAACGCCATTCAGGAACTTATCCAGAAGCGCTTCATCCTGGCAGGACACGACATCTCGGCTGGCGGATTGATCACTACCTTACTGGAGATGACATTCGCCAACACGGAAGGCGGATTGGAGATCAATCTGGACAAGATAAAGTGCGACGATCTGGTGAAAATCCTCTTTGCCGAAAATCCAGGTGTAGTCATCCAGGTATCCGACAAGCATCGCACAGAAGTCAAGAAGTTCCTGGAAGATGCTGGCGTAGGCTACATAAACATCGGACGCCCCTGCGAAGAACGCCAGATTCTGGTGGAGAAGTCTGGTGCCCAATATCTCTTCGGCATCGATTATCTACGCGATGTATGGTATAGCAGCAGCTATCTGCTGGATCGCAAGCAAAGCTTCAACGGCAAGGCCAAAGAACGCTTCGAGAACTACAAAAAGCAACCTTTAGAGTGGACCTTGCTACCCGGTTTCAAAGGCAAGCTGAGTCAATACGGGCTGAACCCTGACCGCCGCGAAAAGAGTGGTGTACGGGCTGCCATCATTCGCGAGAAAGGAACAAATGGTGAACGTGAAATGGCCTACATGCTTTATCTGGCTGGATTCGACGTGAAGGACGTGATGATGACCGACCTGATAACAGGACGCGAGACACTGGACGACATCAATTTCATCGTCTTCTGCGGCGGATTCTCGAACAGCGACGTGCTGGGAAGCGCGAAAGGATGGGCAGGAGCCTTCCTCTACAATCCCAAGGCGAAAGAAGCTTTGGATCGCTTCTACGCCCGTGAGGACACTCTTTCCCTGGGTGTCTGCAACGGATGCCAGCTGATGGTGGAATTGGGATTGTTGAATCGAGGAAAGAAAAGCAAGGCAAAGATGCTGCACAACGATAGCCACAAGTTCGAGAGCAATTTCGTGGGTGTAACTGTTATGACCAACCGCAGCATACTGATGGGTAGCCTGAGCGGAAGCCAACTGGGCATCTGGGTGGCTCACGGAGAAGGCAAATTCCACTTGCCCGATAAGAAGAAGGATTACAACATCGTGCTTCAGTACAGCTATGAAGAGTATCCTGGGAATCCCAATGGAAGTGATCACGCCGCTGCTGGAATCTGTTCCGACGATGGCCGCCATCTGGCCATGATGCCTCATCTGGAACGTGCCTTCTTCCCCTGGCAATGCGGCTACTATCCTATCGAACGCCTTAACAAGGATCAGATAACTCCTTGGATAGAAGCCTTTGTGAATGCCTTCAACTGGGTAAAAAGCAAGAAATAAGAACCTGTCCACCTCTTAGACTTCATGACGGATATCAAGACAAACACAGATAAGGTGAACGCACTCTCGAAAGAGAGCAATTCGGCAAGTTCGAATTCTTTGTGGACACTTTTCCTGACCTTCTCTCACATCGGACTGTTCACGATAGGAGGAGGATACGCCATGATACCTTTGATACAAAGGAAGGTGGTAGAAGAAAAGAAATGGGTGAGCGATGAAGAACTGGTGGACCTAATGGCTGTCGCCCAATCGTGTCCTGGCATTTTTGCCGTGAACATCAGCATCTTCATCGGCTACAAGCTGCGCAAGACACCTGGTGCCATAATCAGTACCTTGGGAACTTGTCTGCCCTCTTTCCTGATCATCCTTGCCATCGCTCTCTTCTTTCAGCAATATCGAGAGAACATTTATGTCGAAAAGATATTTCGTGGGATACGGCCTGCTGTGGTAGCCCTGATAGCCGCACCTGTTTTCAGGATGGCTAAAACAGCAAAAATCACCAGATACAACATGTGGATTCCCGTAATGGCCGCCTTAGCTATCTGGCTCTTAGGAGTCAGTCCAATCTACGTGATTTTGCTGGCAGGTCTGGGAGGCTTCGCTTATGGACAATATGTAAAAGATTAGAACCCGAAAAAGAATTATGCTGATACTCTATGCTCGACTTTTCTGGACCTTCTTCCAAATAGGGCTTTTCGGATTCGGGGGAGGTTATGCAATGCTCTCCATGATTCAGGGTGAAGTGATAAACCGCTATCATTGGCTCACAATGGGACAATTTACAGACATTGTGGCCATCAGCCAGAGCACACCTGGTCCCATCGGCATCAACAGCGCAACTTATGTGGGTTACATCAGTCTCGTAAATGCAGGCCACGAGCATTACTGGGGATTCCTGGGTAGTTTCATTGCTACCTTTGCTGTAGTTCTGCCAAGCTTCATCCTGATGATTCTTATCAGCAAGTTCCTGATGAAATTCAAGAACCATCCTGCTGTAGAAGAAACGATGCAGGGACTTCGCCCCGCTGTAGTAGGATTGTTGGCAGCTGCTGCCTTATTGCTGATGAACAGCGAGAATTTCTCTTCGCCCGGTGTATATCCCTGGCAATTCTGGATCAGCATTGGCTTGTTCTTCTTTGCATTCATCGCTCAGAAGATCTACAAAATGAGTCCCATCCTGATTCTTGTTCTTTGTGGCATAGCTGGATTGTTGCTCTTTTAGATGAAGATTGTCCTTGCCATAGACTCTATGAAAGGGTGCCTCAGTTCACAGGAGGCCTGTCTGGCTGCAGCAGATGGAATCCATCAAGTCTTCCCCCAAGCAGAAACACTTTGCATCCCTTTGGCTGATGGTGGAGAAGGCATGATGAGGGTGTTGAAAGAAGTCCTGAATCTGCATGCCGCAGAAACTATTGCACATGGTCCACTGATGGAGCCCATCAAAGCAAGCTATTATATTGATAATGCAGGAACTGCCCTGATAGAGATGGCTACTACGGCTGGTTTGACATTGGTGGATAAAGAGAAGCGTAACCCTCGAAAAACAACTACGTATGGATTGGGGGAACAGATACAGAACGCAATCCAACGAGGTTGCCGAAACCTGATCATCGGTATTGGTGGAAGCTGTACCAACGATGGAGGAACAGGTATGCTGCAAGCTTTAGGCTATCGATTCATCAATGAAAATGGAAAAGAAATCCCCTGCCCCATGTGTGGCGAGAAACTGAATCAGCTGAAACAGATTGAACGCTCCCCTCTCCCTCCTGATCTGAACATTCAAGTTGCTTGTGACGTACAGAATCCTCTCTATGGGCCACAAGGTGCTTCTTGCATATTTGCAGCTCAGAAGGGAGCTGACGAGGAAGACATATCCCTGTTGGACAATGGATTACGGAATTGGGGAAACTTGGAAAAAAAATATGTTCTCCACGCAGGAGACGGAGCCGCTGGTGGATTAGGATATGCCTTGAGAGAATATTTAAGTGCCCACTTGGAATCTGGCATCCAGATTATCATGAATCTGCTCCACTTCGATGAACAAATCCAAGGTGCCGACCTGATCATTACCGGGGAAGGATGCTCCGATCGTCAAACCTTGATGGGTAAAGTTCCAATAGGTGTTCTTGGCAGAGGAAAGAAATACCACATTCCTGTCGTTCTGATTGCTGGAGAGATTCACGACAAAGACGAACTGATACGAGCAGGATTTGACAGCATCCATTGCATCAACGAAGGAACTGACCTAAACCACGAAGAATGCATGAAGCCCGAAGTGGCAAAAGAGAACATCCGCAAGTCAACAGCAAGTTTTATAGGTGAAATACTTGGCGGAAATAAAAAAAATCTATAAGTTTGCACCGCATACAACCCCTAAAAAGAAATTATACATGAAAAAGATTCTATTTCTGGCAGTCGCTCTGTTCACTGCTGTTGCTTGTCAACAAACTCCCAACCAAACGACCAATGATGCATCAGCTCCTGAAGAGGAGACTCCTGCTGTGACCTTCAACGAAGAGAACCTACCAGACACGCCATTGGATCTGAACGCATACTCAGCTGGTATCCAACACATTGGGCTACCCACATCGGACGTTCAGAAAACAATTGACTTCTACACCACACTCGGCTTCGAATTAGCAACTCGTCACGACATCAATGGACGTGATTTCGCTTTCATGAAGTTGGGCAACCTGCTCATCGAGGTCATTCCAAACAGTAATCCTGCTATGACAAACGGAGCAGTAGACCATTTCTGTCTGGATGTGAAAAATATAGACGAACTGTTTGAAAAGGTAAAACAATGCGGCTACACTATGCTGGACGAGAATATCAACGACATAGCTTTCTGGAAGAACGGAGCACGCTACTTCTTCATCCAGGGTCCAAACAACGAAAAGATTGAGTTCTGCGAAATACTCTAATC
>CAMKMK010000153.1 GCA_946413885.1 uncultured Prevotellaceae bacterium | reverse complement strand
AACGTGTTGACTTTGCAGGAAGAACGTGTTGACTTTGCAGGAAGAACGTGTTGTCTTTGCGGTTTCAACACGTTGTCTTTTTTCATGCTTCCAAACGAGGGTATTATCAACATTATTGGCATAAAATCAAACGAAGTGCCTCTCACGAGACACTCCGTCCTTCTTTTCGCCAAATAAAAACATTGATAATACAACACAGTTTTTTCTATATCATCTGTCACTCGTGTTGAAGTGATTTCAATGACTCTTATCTTCCTCTGTGGCCGCCTCTTCCGCCACCATGACTTCCTCCACCCATGGAGCCGCCTCCGCCGCGAGTGCTACCACCACCTATGGATCCTCCTCTGCTACCAAAAGATGAGCCACCTCGACTGCCCATGGACGAACCGCCTCTGCTACCTATTGACGAACCACTTCTGCTGCCTATGGATGATCCACCTCTGCTTCCAATGGAAGAGCTGCCTCTGCTGCTGTGGCTCTGGTAACTGTTGCTGCTGCTACCACGATTGCTGTTCAAGGGAGTGCGGGTACTGCTATAATTGAAGGAGTTTCCATTACGATTTGAGCTTCCCTGATAGGATCTTCTGTTCAGGTTCTCGCTTGAACTTCCACGTGACAAGCCTCCACTTCGAGTATTGTCTCTGTTTCCGTATGTCGAGCGACCACGAGTACTACCGCTGCGGGTTGTCTCGCCCTGATTCATCTGACCATTGCGATTCTCGCCACCAGGTCTCATCTGATGATTCTGATCAGTAATGTTGCCACGACTCATCTCGCCATTTCCATAGCCTCCTCTGTTGCCGCTGCGACCACCTCTGTGATTGATCTGGCCACCTCGCATTTCACCACCCACACGTGGTGCTCCCATACCTGGGGAACGTGTTATGGCACCTCGATCACCTCCACGCAATCCTCCATCCCAGTGGGGACGACGATTGGCATAGAATCCGTGATCGTGGAAGTATGCGTGTCCGTGTCCGCCACGATAGTGAAGGTAAACATGTGGCCTGTCATAGAAGAAGTAATGACGGTCATAAATCCTATAGATAGGGTAGAACCATGCGCCAGCTCTCCACAATACAGGGCGCAGGAAGTAGTCAGCCCCAATAAAGAGGCTCCATTGCCAATCGTAGAGAATGGCACGCAAATCAGCGGCACGCCAATCCAAATAAGGTCCAGCAATATCGTCTGCTGTATTCAGGCTCATAAGATAATCCAAATTGATCTCGTATGCATCATTGTACTGCTGATCGTTCAGATTCAACTCATAGGCCATCTTGTCAGTTAGGTACAGAGCTTCTTCGCGAGCCATTTCGTAAGACATAGCGTTGGCACCAGTCCAGGCTGCCATCACCATTGTTAAAGAAATGAGTAAACGTTTCATAATTCCAATCATTAAAAGTTCGATTCTGGTGCAAAGGTAATGATTGAAAATGGGTAGAAAAGTGGATTTTCCCTAAAGTGTGAGGGGAATTTTCCTATTGTGTTTTTAAGCTACAATTCGCATTGGAATCTGAAGCATTCCTGGAATTTGTCGCCAAGTTCGATTTGATTGGAGAAAAGCCCAAAGACGCTGCTTCCACTTCCACTCATAGCGGCATAGACAGCTCCCATATTGTACAGCTCATCGCGTATCTCCTTTACCTTGGGATGATGAGGGAAAACGCTGGTTTCGAAGTCGTTCAGGATTAGGCCATTCCACAAACGAACATCCTCGTTAACTAATTGAATAAGACTGGTGTTAGGATGTTTTGGTTCAATCAAAGCATAAGCCTCCTTGGTGGATATGAAGTCATCAGGCTTTATCAGCACAAGATGCCATCCTTTCAAGCTTAAAAGGATGGGGGTGAAAAGATTGCCTATCCCTTCTGCAAAGACAGGTTTGTTCCGAATGAAAACGGCACAGTCAGCACCCAATCTGGACACCAGTTGTTCCATCTTCTCGATCGTAAGCTCTAAGGAAAACATCTCATTAAGCATCTTCATCATAAATGCCGCATCGCTGCTCCCTCCACCTAAACCTGCTCCACTGGGGATGTTTTTTTTAAGAATGACACGAATGGAAGGAATCAAATGTCCTTCCTCACGAAGCAAATGGAGAACACGCATCACGAGATTGTTCATAGGGTTGCCTTCCACAGGAATCCCCACTACGATGATCTCGTCATCTTGGGCAGTTTCTACCGTAAGTTCATCCTGGAGAGGAATTGGATAGAAAACAGTTTCCAGATTGTGGTATCCGTCAGGTCTGCGGCTTACTACTCGAAGCCCCAGGTTGATTTTGCAATTCGGACGTGTCGTCAGTCTCTTCATTATTCTTTTTTTGAAGTTTAGCTACATTTGTTCCAATACAAAGTTACTGATTATTGATTACGCATGGATTCGTCCTTGTTTAAAAAGTGTTAAACGGCCGCCACACTCTATATTTAATTTAGGTATAGTGGAAAAAAAATCATATCTTTGTATGCTAAAAAACGAAGACCTCTCTTCAACGTGAGGCTTTTTTGCATGAAAGGAGTTATACAACATCTTGGTACTGTGGAAAGTGTGAGCGAAGAACACGTTGTCGTGCGTGTTTTGCAATCTTCAGCGTGTGGCAGTTGCGCTGCAGCTGGATTGTGCAGAAGCAATGAATCCAAGGAGAAACTCATTGATGTGTATGGCTCTTATCCAGAATTGCAGGTAGGTCAACAAGTGATGGTGGAAGGAAAGGTTAGACAGGGTCTAAAAGCCGTCGTGTACGCTTATTTCATCCCACTTGTCCTTATGGCTATCACACTCTTTGTAGTCATGTATTTGACTGGCAATGATTCACTTTCAGCATTTGTCTCACTCTTCTCAGTTGCTCTTTATTACACAGGGCTTTATCTGATGAGGAATCGTTTGTCTGAAAAATTCTCATTTAAAATAACAAATTTCAAAAACTAACTTGTAATGAATGTAATTCTAATTGCAGTAATTGTGCTGGGATTGATAGGGCTTATCGCTGCGGTAGTCCTGTTTATCATTTCGCACAAATTTGCTGTACATGAAGATCCTCGCATTGGTGAAGTGTCGGCAGTCTTGCCTCAGGCTAATTGTGGAGGATGTGGCTACCCAGGTTGTTCTGGTTTTGCCGTTGCATGTGTGAATGCTGCAGATGAAGGAAGCCTTGAAGGCAAGCTGTGCCCTGTTGGCGGTCAGCCTGTGATGGAGAAGGTGGCCAGCATTCTTGGGATGGCTGTAGAAGCCAGTGCACCCAAAGTTGCTGTCGTCAGATGCAACGGAACGTGTGAGTTCCGTCCTCGCATTGCTGCTTTCGATGGTGCTCTTAGTTGTCGCGTTCAGAACATGACAGGTTTGGGCGAGACAGCTTGTGGTTATGGCTGCCTTGGCTGTGGCGACTGTATTCGTGCATGTAAGTTCGATGCAATTCACATGAACCAAGAGACAGGTTTACCTGAGGTTGATGAAGAGAAATGTACTGCATGTGGCGCATGTTCTAAAGCATGTCCTCGTGGCATCATCGAGATTCGCCTCAAAGGTCCCAAGAATCGTCGTGTCGTCGTTCTTTGTAACAATAAGGACAAAGGGGCCATTGCCAATAGGGCATGTAAAGCTTCCTGTATTGGATGTGGTAAATGCGTGACTGTATGTAAATTCGAGGCAATTCATGTCGAGAACAATCTTGCATACATTAACCCTGAGGCTTGTAAGTTGTGCCGTAAGTGCGAAGAAGTTTGTCCTAAGCAGGCTATTCACGCCATCAACTTTCCTCCACGCAAACCCAAACCTGTCGTAGATTCACCTGATAAAGCGAATACTGATGCCGTTTCAACCAAGGAACCTGCAAATGAGACAAAATCCCAAGTTGCTGTTGAGCAACCAGTTGCTGCTTTGTCATCCAATTCCCAAAGTTCTAATCAACAACCATAATTTACAGTAGCATATATGAAAACTTTTAAGATAGGCGGAGTTCATCCTGCAGAGAACAAATTGTCTGCTACCAGTCCCATACGCGAGGCAGGTCTTCCCAAGCAGGCAGTTTTCAGTATGTGTCAGCACATTGGTGCTCCCGCCAAGCCTGTTGTAAAGCGTGGCGATGTTGTGAAGGTTGGTACGCTGCTGGGTGAGGCTGGCGGATTCGTTAGCGCACCTATTTATAGTAGTGTCAGTGGCAAAGTGTCCAAGGTAGATGTTGCTCTCGATGCAAGTGGAACACGACGTCCTGCTGTCTTCATTGACGTAGAAGGAGACGAGTGGGAGGAAAACATCGATCGCTCACCTGATTTGGTGAAATTGGCGGATCGTCCTGAATTAGACAGCAAAGCTATCATAGAGAAAATCAAGAATGCAGGAATCGTAGGCATGGGTGGTGCGACTTTCCCCTGTCATGTTAAGTTGTCACCTCCTCCTGGCAGTAAAGCCGATTGTGTCATCATAAATGCAGTAGAGTGTGAACCTTATCTTACTGCTGACCATCGTCTTATGCTGGAACATCCTGATGAGATACTTGTTGGCGTGGATCTGATCATGAAGGCTGTTGATGTCACTAAGGGCTACATTGGAATTGAAAACAATAAGCCTGATGCCATCGCCTTGATGAAGGAGAAAGCTCAAGCTTATCCTAATATCGAGATAATTCCTTTGAAAGTGAAGTATCCCCAAGGTGGTGAGAAACAACTCATTGACGCTGTGGTGAACCGTCAGGTTCCAGCCCCCCCAGCAATTCCTATCAACGTTGGGGCCATCGTGCAGAATGTGGGTACTGCGTTTGCTATCTATCAGGCAGTAATGAAGAACAAGCCTCTGATAGATCGTGTCATCACAGTCACAGGAAAGAGTGTGAAGCAGCCCAGCAATCTCCTCGCACGTTTGGGGACTCCTTTCCAGCAGTTGGTTGACGAGTGTGGAGGTCTGCCTGAGGATACAGGTAAAATCATTGGTGGAGGTCCCATGATGGGTAAAGCCCTTCTTAATCTGGAAGTTCCCATGACCAAGGGAAGTAGCGGACTACTTATCATGAACGAGAAGGAGGCACGTCGCAGCGAGCCGAGTCCCTGTATTCGTTGTGCTAAGTGCGTGAGTGCTTGTCCTATGGGACTTGAGCCTTATCTGCTAAGTACGCTTTCAGACTTGCAAGACTGGGAGAAAGTTGAAGCAAATGATGTGACGAGTTGCATCGAGTGTGGCAGTTGTCAGTTTACATGCCCCAGCAATCGTCCTTTATTGGATATGATTCGTGTTGGCAAGACAACAGTAATGGGAATTATTCGCAACCGTTCTGCCAAAAAGTAACCATAGTAAATAATAACAATTTGTATATATGAAACCTATTATATCACTTTCACCTCATGTTCATGGCGGCGATTCCGTTCAGAAGAACATGTATGGTGTGTGCATTGCTTTGTTGCCAGCTCTGTTGGCCAGCCTCTGGTTCTTTGGTATTGGCGCAGCAGTTGTACTTATCACATCTGTGATATCCTGTGTCTTCTTCGAGTGGTCGATAACCAAATATTTACTGCGACGTGAACGCACCACCATTACTGATGGCAGCGCTATCCTTACAGGT
>CAMKMK010000152.1 GCA_946413885.1 uncultured Prevotellaceae bacterium | reverse complement strand
CCAATCGGTATGCTTAGGCATCTCGACGAGCTTCATTCTGATACTGATCCAACTGAAGCTGAATACTCCAAGGAACTTGCCGATGAGCAAGCCCAGGAATACTGCCAGACCTACCCCAGTAAAGAGATTGTCTAAACTCATTCCAGCGAAGTCAACACCAGCATTGGCAAAAGCAAACAAGGGGATGATAAAGTAATTGATGGGATGCTTCAACTGGTCCTCAAGGTCTTGCAGGGGAGAAATCAAGTGGTCGCTCGCACTCTCTACACTCTTCAGGATGGAAATGTCGTCCTCGTTCAGCAAAGCAGGTTTATTGCGGTCGCTCGCGGAGACTTCGAAGACAGGGAACCTGCGGATATTGTTGCGGATACGTTCAATGTAGAACTTCGTGCCATCAGGCAGATTGGCAGGAATGCAGAAGGCGAGCACCACGCCAGCCATCGTGGCATGAATGCCGCTATTGAGCATGCAGTACCACAAGATGATGCCTATCGCCAGATAGAACGTCTTGGAACGTGTCTGGCGTACATTACCATAAATGAGTGCCGTGATGCAAGCAATGGCTCCCAAAATGAAGTTGAAGCTGATGTGATCTGTGTACTTGATGGCAATAACGATAATGCCTCCCAAATCATCTGTCACAGCCAAAGCTGCCAGAAATATCTTCAATCCCATAGGAACACGTCGGCTGAACATGCTGAGCACGCCCAACGAGAAGGCAATATCTGTGGCCATAGGGATAGCCATGCCTCGCTCTGCCAAAGGGTCGTTGGTGGTCAGTCCGCAGAAAATGAAGAACACGATCACAGGAACTATCATTCCCCCACAGGCTCCTATAATGGGCAACAAGGCTTTCTTCAAGCTACTGAGCTCGCCACAAAGGAACTCGCGCTTGATCTCGAGTCCCACACTAAGAAAGAAGATGGCCATCAGGAAATCATTGATGAAGGTTCCCAATGACATGACTTGACCGCCGTGACTGAACAAGTTGAATTCACCCACGCTCAAGTTGACTGGTAAGGTCCACAAATCCTTGTATAACTGGCGAGTGGCATCCAAGTTGGCAGCCAACAGAGCCAGAACGGTGGCACCTATCAACAAGATGCTGCTATTGATGTACTTCTTGAAAGTGCTGATGAATGCGTAACTTACCATGAGCCTCTCCTTATTTTTCCATACATTGCGAGATAAAGGCCTTCATCTCAGAATAATGGCTCTCGATGCTCAGCAACAAATGCAACTGATTATTGGCTCTCACGAAATTGTGGGTTGGATATTGACACTTCCAGTACTTGTCGCCGCTCAGGTAGTCCCAAAGGAAACGCACACATTGCATATAAGGGAATAAGGCTGTCGCATACGGCAGGTTCTCCACCTCAACAGGAAGCAGGAACTTGCCGGCACTCTTCAGATAACCTTCTGTGAAAGCCTTGTAGATATCCATATTGAAGCCAACCTTATCCATATCAGGACAGTCCTCTGCCACAAAGTTGGCTGCAGTACGCAGGAAATCGCCATAGTCGCTGAAGATGAAATTGGGCATCACAGTATCCAGATCGACTACACAAAGGACGTTATCCTCCTGATCAAACATCATGTTGTTTACTTTCGTGTCGCAGTGGCACACTCGTTTAGGCAGGATTCCCTCACGCCCCATTCGCTCTGCCTTGCACATCTCCTCAGCCCGTGCATCTATTTCTTTCAGCATAGCCTGTACCTGAGGTTCCTCCACACGACCTGCAGGATTCTTAGCAATCACCTCGCGCAATTGCTGAAGGCGGAACTCCATATTGTGGAAATCCTTGATGGTCTCGCCCAACTCTACTGGAATATCTGCCAACATGGATTCAAACTCTCCAAAAGCGAGACCAGCAGCATAACTCGACTCAGTATCAACTGCCTGCTTGGTGATAGCATTCTCGATGAAAATCATCAGGCGCCAATACTCTCCATCTACCACAGCATAGAACATATCCTTGTTGTCCTTCAAAGGGATGAAAGTGAGTACCTTGCGATCGATATCCTGTTCGCCGCGTGCCTCCAACTTCTTGCGGATGTGAGTAGTTACAGCGTGGATGTTTCGCATAACCATATCCACATCAGGGAACACGTTGTTGTTCACGCGTTGGAGCACGTAGTTGGGTTGGTCTTCTTCAGCTGTCTTAATGCGGTAAGTATCATTGATCAGACCTTCTCCAAGAGGTGCGATGCTGGTCACAGTTCCTTGGATATCAAAAAGGGACACGATGTCCTGCAATTTCTTGTTTTCCATAATCTTCTTTTCTGTATTTGATTTTTGTTAATTGATTCATTTATCTCGATTCAGGCATGCTCAATCCCGTCAGGAGTTCACCCGTGGCGCTCATACCTTCTGCGCTGACTGCCAACTGAGTCTTCTGGCCATTGTTGTAGAACTGGAACTGAGCGGCTCCGCTATCATCCAATTTCAAATTAGGATTCCAGTAAAGAGTTCGACGATAATCCTTGTGCTCAGGCAGAGGTTTCTGGCTATAATTGGGTTGATAGAAGTCTTCGCAAACGGCAAATCCCTGCAACACATACCGACGGTCACGATAGGTGGATCGACGAGCTCCATTCCCATTCTCCAGCAATCTCAGGTCCACAGTCACTTCTGGTTGGTTGCTGGCTTCGAACGTCTTGTCTCCTTCTCTACGAGGGCTGTAGTCAGTATAGAGATACACCTTGTCCAAATAAGGCAAATGAGTGTAACGGTTGCGATCAGCGTCCGACATGGAAGTAGAGGCATTACGTTTGTCAAAACGGAACTCCAAAGGATAATTGCGGTCTGTGTTCATGTCACCAATGTAGGTGCGAGCCACGTTGTAAGCCAGACTCTCGGAACCAGTGAAAACACTCGTGTTCAATCCTGCATCGCAAGCTTCATTGAAAGCTTGATAAGCATCCACAACGAAAGCTGGTTTGTTGGGATTGAATCGACTCATTCCATTTCGCTTTGCCTTGACTGTTACCATATCCAAGGTACGAACGCCCTCTTCAGTAGTCTCCTGGGCCATTGCTGTCCCTTCAGGAACCTCAGCCAGATGGCTCTGATACCAATTGTAGGGCTTCACGAAACGAGGATAGATGGGATTGAGTTTCACATAGAACTCAGGATACTCCACACGCTCGTTCTTATCCTCTCCATTGGTTACCCATTCGTAGGTTTTCCCATCTTTCCACTTGGTACTATCAGAAGCACCCAGATAGAGATAGCATTTTTCGAAGAAACGTGGAGCTTCCAAAGTGAAAGTTCCCTTCTCGCTCATCATCTCGCCTACCACACCTTCCTCGCCAGGCTTAACGAACTCAGCATGAACCAATACCTCACGCTTCAGATTGCTCTCCTTTGCGTTAAAGAGAGACCTGCTCTTCTGGGCGTTGTTGAGTTGGCGATACTTGAAATTTGCCTCAGCATCCTTGCGCATAGCTTCCATTTCAGCTCCCACGTCGCCCATCTCTTCACCGCTGTTGCTGGCAGCTGCATTAAGTTTGCTGCTCGAGTCAGCCTTTTGAGCCTCAGCCTCCGTATCTGTCTGCATGGCGGTATTCGTATCAGAGTCGCTTACGGCAAATCTGTCCTCTTGTTGAGATGATTGATAGTTGTTGATGCTACCCACGAAACGTTGTGTCTTCTCAGGCATGTGATTCAACACGAAAGCTCCAGGAGTTGCCATCGTATACCAGTCGTAGCGACGCCATCCTTGAATCATCAGCAACAGGTCCAAAGCACGCTGGTGTTCAGCATCGTCCTTCTCAAAGAAATATTCAGGGTTCTCCACAAAACCTCTGATCTGACTGCTCAGCAGCATTTCTGTCAGGATGTTTCCGCTGTCGTAAATATACTCGCTATGAGCGGCATCACGCACAGCTACACTAATGGTGCTGCCTGCTTTTCCTCCCTGAACACCCAGGCTCACCTGTGAATAGGGTTCCACATTCTTGGCATCCAATCCTGTGAAAGTCAAGCTCTCTGCCTTGAAATCAGGTTGGCGAACAAAGATTAAGCGGTCAGCATAGATGCGACCCTGCGGGTTGAAAACGGTTAATTGCAACACACCCGTTGGGAACTCACTAACATCCAGGGAGGTGCTCAAGCTGGCTCCCTTGCCCAGTTCTGTGAACTTCTTCATCACACCCTGATTCATGACAGTCATTCCCAAATCCTCGCTGGCGGCTTGTCCTCGAGCCTCCACCTTCACCTCGATTTTTCCACCACTCTGTTCCACGCGAAGGGCACATCCGTCAGCTTCCACCTCAGGAAGTTTGTCCTTTTGCGTGCCGTCTTTCCACGTAAACTGAGCTGTATAGGTTTCATTGGCTGTGGGAGTGAATTCCACAGTACCACGTCCCCTTTGTTCAGTTTTTGCTTCTGCCACCTTAGTTCCTTTTCCGTCCGTCACGCTGAGAGTTCCTTCTAAATGTTGCCCTTCATCGTCATTGATCTCGAATGCGACACGATTAGGTGCGCCAGCAATTAGCGATCCTCCTTCAGGGAAGAATTTCAGCACAGCCTCAGGCTTGGCATCCTTGCTCTTGAAATGACGACGCAAAGGACGAAGGGTCATGTCATGCACGAAATCACCCTCCTTCGATGGCTTGTCGTAAACAGGGAACACACGACTGTATAACTTCTCGTAATCACGATAATAGTCGTGAGCATACTTGCTGTTGTAGAACCACTTCTCAGCCGCTTTGGTGTGAGGATGCTGATATTCGCCCCAATTAAGTTGCCAACGGGTATAAGCCCTCAACTCGTAGTACCCTCCATAAAGAGTATCCAGCAAGCAGAACGAGCCGTTTCCCTGTCCATTCTTTATCTCTAACAATTGACGCTCCACAAGGTATCCATCCTGATTCAGCAACTCAGCATAGAGCAAGCCGCTCAGGTTGCTTGGCGCACCATTATCGCTACGACGCACATAAGCCTTGTAATAAAGCGTGTCGCCCAAAAAGTAGCAATTGTTGTCCAAATGAATGAATATCTGTTCCTGAGGAATACTTTTTCCAAACTTCTCCAGGCGATCTGCCCAACCTTCCAATGTAGTGGGAGCCGATGCTGTCTGTGCCTTGATGCCTAATGAAATCAAAGCAATCAAAAAAGAAAGAATGACTTTGCGATTCATTGTATTTGATGTCTATTTGTTCTTTTGCTTGTGACGGATCATTTTCCTTCATAAAAGGAACTGCAAATTTTGAAAAAAATCTTGGGATATGCAAGAAATTCTCCCTAAAGATTTAGTCTCAACCAAGTTTTTTCCATTCCATCTCCTCAAAGACCCTATCAGACAAGATTGGGAGGTTGCTGAAGCCCTATAAGTCGTGATGCTTCAGACGGAAGTCTGCCATATCAGCGTACTTGGTACCTGGGCGGCCGTAATTGGCAAAAGGATAAATGGAAATGCCGCCTCGAGGAGTAAAGATGCCCTTCACCTCTATATACTTTGGGTCCATGAGACGTATGAGATCCTTCATGATCTTGTTGACACAGTCCTCATGAAAATCGCCATGATTGCGGAAACTGAAAAGATAGAGTTTCAGACTCTTGCTTTCGACCAA
>CAMKMK010000151.1 GCA_946413885.1 uncultured Prevotellaceae bacterium | reverse complement strand
AATCCACTCTACCCATAACTCCTTAGAATCCAACATCAAATAGTTGCAAAAATCTTCGCTTTTCTCTTGCATAATCACTCAAATTTTCGTACCTTTGAATTCGTTGAGGATTATAATTAATTCCTGCGAAATCAATTTTTCACAAAGCAGTATTCCTCAGAATGCTGACAAATGAGGTTTCACAATTGAATGACAAACAATAAATTATATGGAACAAACCTTTTTCTACGACATTTGTGGCACCATAGCCAGCATTGGAATGGTGTTGGGATATCTTCCACAAGCCGTGCGCACCATCCGCACCCGTAAGACTGATGATATAGCTCTGCCTACCTTCTTAATGATGGGCATCGGTGGTTTTTTCTTCATGCTGCAAGGACTGTTTCACCGTCCCGATATCATCTGGTCGCTCTTCATTACAAACCTTATCACGACCACATGCAGCATCATAGTCTTCGGCATCAAGATTTATAATGATTACTTTCAGAAAAAGTGACCATTTAATTCCCTTGATTTCCTATCATTTGTCCACGAATACGTGTTTGATAGCATCCAGATACCCATAGCCGAAAATGTCGTCAGGCTGCAGATAGCTGGTCTCGGTCCATTCGTTCCACGAATTGATGGTGATGAGGGGTTGCAGGTCTGGTCGCGCATCGAGGTACGCTTTGGCCTTACGTAGAGCTTGCTCGAAACGTTCTGGAGTGTTCTCGCGAGTAACGGCACTCTTGCCCGTACGTGGACTATTATCCCAACCGATGCTCACATGGGGATAGTAGGGGATGGTGAACTCCTTGTCGAGTTTTTCCCATTCTTCGTAGGCACGGTTGAGGATGGGGGCGTAGTCATCATTAACATTGATGTAGTGGGCGAACTGATAGTGGGACATGCTGTTGAATCCGAGTTCGCGGATGAACTTGTCACGCGGACGCTCTGTCTTGGCGGCATCGAAACCGCTGTGGTTGAATTGTGAGTCCCACATGGTAAACTGCAGTTCGAGGTCGGGATAGCCTGCCTTTTTTACTTCCTTGCGGAACCATTTTAGTGCATCTGTGGCCTGCTGTACACCTCCAAGGCCTTCGATGAAGGTATTGACTTCGTAGATCATAAACACAGGTTTTCCGTCAATCTTGTAGTAGTTCGGTTGGCTGAAGAACATCTCGATGTTGCGGTGGCACAGTTTCTCAAAGGCCTCGCGGCTAACACCACCTCGCCAGATGATGTTTTGAGGGTCAAGGTTACCGATGCGCGTGTCCCAATGGTTCCCCACATCATGATTGGCCCACATGAGATAGAATCGCATCTTGTCGCGGTTGCGAGCCTTGAGGAAGCCGTTGGTGAGCGTTGTTTCCATAAAGGGACGTTCGTCGAACCAGTACCAGTCGAAGATAAATACATTCACACCATGTAGAGTGGCTTGTTCTATTTCCATCTCCATCACGGCAGGGTCTGCCTCGTTGATGTAACCCCATAGCGGATGGCGATTCCAGTAGTGCCCTGGATTACGCTGTTGCATGGTCAACACGGTTTCCCATTCCCCCATTCCCATAGGCCAGAAGGGACGCAGGCGTGGGTCGTCGGCAACATAGGCGGGATAGAGATATGCTGCAACGTCGTAAGTCTTTTTTGCTTGTCCAAAAACTTTGATGGTGGTCAGTAGTGCTAAGCACAAAAGAATGTGCTTGAAGTGAATCTGTTTCATATTGTGTCCTTTTTTTGTTATATATGCCTTGTTTCTTGTCAGATTGCAGGACAAATTTACAATTTATTTCTCATTCATTGAAAGGATAATAGAAGAAATCTTGCATTCTGTTCGTTATTTGCGAGAAACCTTTTAAAGTAATTTTGGGTGGAATCCGCAGAAATCTCAAGATAAATAACTATCTTTGTGCCCAAATTGTGTGATACTTAGGGAGAATATGCTTGAGATACGGGATTTGCATGCCAGCATAAATGGCAAGGAAATATTAAAAGGTGTCAGTCTGACTGTCCGTGATGGCGAGGTGCATGTCTTGATGGGACAGAACGGAGCGGGCAAGAGTACGTTGAGCAATATCATCGTGGGGCATCCTGCCTACGAGGTGACTCAGGGTAGCATTACGTTCAACGGGAAGGACTTGCTTTGCATGAAACCTGAGGAGCGTGCCCATGAAGGTATCTTTCTCAGTTTCCAGCAACCTGTGGAGATTCCGGGTGTCAGTATGGTGAACTTCATGCGTTCTGCCCTCAATGCCAAACGCAAATATCAGGGCAAGGAACCTTTGGCTGCCAGCGAGTTTCTCAAACTGGTGCGGGAAAAGCGCAAGATTGTGGAACTGGACAACAAATTGGCTAACCGTTCGGTAAATGAAGGTTTCTCAGGAGGCGAGAAGAAACGAAACGAGATTTTCCAAATGGCGATGCTTGAGCCTACCTTGAGTATTCTGGACGAGACGGATTCAGGTCTGGATGTGGATGCATTGCGCATTGTGGCAGAGGGTTTCAACAAACTGAGGACTCCTCTTTCCAGTGCGATTGTCATTACTCATTATCAGCGTCTGTTGGATTACCTGAAACCTGATGCGGTGCATGTCCTTATCAATGGAATGATTGTGAAAAGCGGTGGTCCCCAGCTTGCGATAGAGATAGAGAAGAGAGGTTTTGACTGGATAAAAGAGGAGGTCGGACTGTGAGTTCCGAAAGGCAATACATAGATCTCTATTCTGAGTACAGAGAAGTCATCAACGAGCACTCGGCTCCTGTGATGAATGCTTTGCGCGAGGATGCCTTCACGTCGTTTCAGCAGTTGGGATTCCCCACATGCAAGGTAGAGCGCTATAAATATACTGACGTGGATGCTGCCTTTGCTCCTAACTATGGGGTCAATCTCAAAAGAATCGGCTTTCAGGTTAATCCCTACGATGTTTTCCGCTGCGGAGTCCCCAATCTGAGTACCTCTTTGTTTTTCATGGTGAATGATCAGTTTACGGACAAAGCCGTGACTCGCCCCCAAATGCCTGATGGCGTATTCATAGGTTCGCTTTGCCAAGCCGCGATGGAGAGTCCAGACCTTATAAATAAATATTATGGTACGCTCGCACGCGCGAGAAAGGATTCCATCAATTCCATCAATACGATGCTGGCTCAGGACGGACTCTTTATTTACGTGCCGAAAGGTGTCGTTTTGGACAGAACCATTCAGGTCGTGAATGTCTTGCGTGCTGATATGGACCTGATGGTGAATCGTCGTGTCCTGATTGTCCTGGAGGAAGGATCTCAGGCTAAAATCCTCTTTTGTGACCACTCGATAGATGATCATGAGTTTCTGACAACGCAAGTGAGTGAAGTCTTTGTGGGCGAGAATGCTCATCTGGAACTCTACGAGCTGGAGGAGACTCATGTTCGCAGCAAACGTTTTGCCAACATGTACGTGGATGAGGCACGGAATGCTTCAGCCACCATCGATTCCATTACGCTCAACAATGGTTTGACTCGCAATCGAACAGACGTTTCCCTTAGTGGCGAGTATGCAGAGATTAACATGTATGGGTGTGTGGTGGCAGACAAGGAGCAACGTGTGGACAACAATACGTTGATTGACCATAAAGTGTCGAATTGCCAGAGCAATGAACTTTACAAGTACGTGCTGGACGATAAGGCTGTAGGAGCTTTTGCAGGTCGGGTCCTTGTTCGCGAGGGTGCCCAAAAGACTGTTTCACAAGAAACGAATGCCAATCTTTGTGCCACCAAGACGGCCCGCATGTACAGTCAACCCATGCTGGAGATTTATGCTGATGACGTGAAGTGCAGTCATGGAAGTACGGTGGGGCAACTCAATGATGCAGCCCTCTTTTATATGCGTCAGCGTGGAATTCCTGAAGAGGAAGCCCGCCTGTTGCTGAAATTTGCTTTTGTGGGTGAAGTGTTGGACAGCATCAAGTTGGAAGCATTGCGCGATCGTCTTCATTTCTTGGTAGAGCAACGTTTCCGTGGAGAGTTGGGAAAATGTGCGGGTTGTGGACCTAATGCTTGTTCAACACGATAAAGAACTGAGCCGTATGGAAAAACAGTCAAGAAACATTCCGTTGCCATTCCAGCAGGGACAAGGTGGTAGCTCTGTCAGGGAGGATTTTCCTATTTTGGAGAAACACATCTATGAGAAATATCCTCTTGTTTACTTAGACAATGCAGCCACAACCCAGAAACCCCGTTCTGTGGTGGATGCGATGACGGACGAGTACTACAATGTGAACGCGAACGTGCATCGTGGGGTACATTTTCTTTCCCAACAGGCAACTGAATTGCACGAGGCTTCCCGCGAGACGGTTCGCAAATTCCTGAATGCCCGCTCAACACGAGAGATTGTTTTTACTCGTGGCACTACCGAAAGCATCAATCTGGTTGCCAGTTGTTATGGCGAGGCATTTATGCATGAAGGTGATGAGGTTATTCTCAGCGAGATGGAACATCACAGCAACATTGTTTCTTGGCAACTGCTTCAGGCTCGCAAAGGAATTCGCCTGCGTGTGATTCCTATTACTGATGAAGGAGAACTTCGATTGGATGAATACGAGAAACTTTTTTCTGACAGAACCCGTATCGTCTCACTCACTCATGTCAGCAATGTATTGGGAACTGTGAACCCCATGAAGGAAATCATTCGTATCGCTCACGAGCATGATGTTCCTGTATTGGTGGATGGAGCTCAGAGCACGCCTCACTTTGCGGTGGATGTGCAGGACTTGGATTGCGATTTCTTTGCCTTTAGCGGACATAAGATTTACGGGCCTACGGGCATAGGAGTGCTGTATGGGAAGGAAGCGTGGCTTGATAAGATACCCCCTTACATGGGAGGTGGCGAGATGATTCAGAACGTGTCTTTCGAGAAAACCACCTTCAATGAATTGCCTTACAAGTTTGAGGCAGGCACTCCAGATTATGTGGCTACAACAGGATTGGCGAAAGCTTTGGATTACGTCTCATCGATTGGGATGGACAACATCGAGAAACACGAGCAGGACTTGACTCAGTATGCCATTCATCGATTGAGCGAGATTGATGGAATGCATGTTTTTGGTCCCAAGAAGAATCGCGATGCGGTCATCTCGTTTCTTGTTCGTCAACCTGGCATTCCTGAAACGGATACATCTTTCGAACACTTTATCCATCACTTGGATATGGGTACCTTATTGGATCGGCTTGGGATTGCTGTTCGAACAGGACATCATTGCGCGGAACCTTTGATGCACCGTTTGGGGATAGAAGGTACGGTGCGTATCAGCTTCGCACTTTATAATACCCGCGAGGAAGTGGACAGGTTGGTATCTGCTATAGAACGAGTCAAGCAAATGTTCTGATATGCTCAAGCCGTATTATCATTCTGGAATCATCGAGGCTGGTTGTGATGAGGCTGGCCGTGGATGTTTAGCGGGCCCCGTATATGCGGCGGCTGTCATCATGCCTCCTGATTTTACGAACGACGTTTTGAATGATTCTAAGCAATTGACGGAAAAGAAGCGTTACCAACTTCGTGAGATTATCAAGCGAGAGGCTTTAGCCTGGGCAGTAGGTGTTGTGGATAATCATGAGATCGATGAGATAAACATTCTTCGTGCCAGCATTCTGGC
>CAMKMK010000150.1 GCA_946413885.1 uncultured Prevotellaceae bacterium | reverse complement strand
TTCGCTCTCCAGCAAAGACAAGTTCCGTTATCTTTTGCCAATCCATATCAGGACCCAAAACGAGGCTCTTGCAGCCAAGATTGGTGGCCAACTGGACATCAGACTCTCGATCACCTATTACCCACGAATGCTTCAGGTCATACTCACCTGTCATGTATTGGGTCAGCATGGCTGTACCAGGTTTGCGTGTAGGGAGATTGTCCTCAGGGAAACTGCGGTCGATATGAATGGCATCAAATTCCACACCCTCGCCCTTCAGGATGCTCAGCATCAAGTTATGGGTTGGCCAAAAGTCATCCTCTGGATAACTGGCTGTTCCCAACCCATCCTGATTGCTTACCATAACAAGTTGATAGTCCGTGTGCTGGCGCAGAAACCTCAGGGCACTTATGGCGCCAGGCACAAACTGAAACTTCTCGAAACTGTCAATCTGCTCGTCTGCTGGTTCCACCAAAATGGTTCCATCACGATCTATGAATAAAGCTCTTTTCATTTGTATTGTCGAAGGGCTGCTAAAAGTTCGTTATTCTCAGGTTGGGTGCCAATCGTGATACGCAAGCAATTCTGGCATAGCTGCACTCGATTTCTATTGCGTACAACAACTCCACGCTGTATCAGGTAATGATAGATGGCATTTGCATCCGTCACACGAACCAAGACGAAATTGGCATCCGTAGGATAGACTTGCTTCACTATGGGCAGTTCATGCAAGGCTGGCAACATGTGCTCACGCTCCATGCGAATCTGCGTACACCAACGCTCGACCTTAAACACCTCACCCAGCATCTCCAACGCTTTGTCCTGCGTCAGTTTGTTGATGTTGTATGGATACTTCACCTTATTGAAAAGGGCTATTATCTCAGGACTGGCGAAAGCAATACCCAAACGGATGGAAGCTGAAGCCCATGCTTTGCTGAAAGTGTTGAGCACGATGATGTTAGGGAACTCGTCAAGTCTCAGACGGAAAGGCATCAAGTCTGAGAAATCAGAGTACGCCTCATCGACAACCACAACTCCATCGAAACCACGCAACACTTTGACGATCTCATCAGGTTGCAAGCAATTACCTGACGGGTTGTTAGGGCTGCAGAGCCAAATGACCTTGGTATGCTCATCCGTATTAGCCAATAGGAGATCCGCATTGAGCTGGAAATGTTCATCGAGTGGAACAGGACGATACTCCACCTCGTTGATGTCTGCGCAAACCTTATACATGCCATACGTGGGAGCGATGGCTACCACATTATCACGTGTTGGCTCGCAAAACACGCGGTAAACCAAGTCGATAGCCTCATCGCTGCCATTTCCCAGGAACATCTTTTCTGGGGATACACCCTTCAGGGGAGCCAAAGCAGCCTTCACGCGCTCCTGAAGAGGGTCAGGATAACGGTTGAGAGGATTATTGTATGGACTCTCGTTGGCATCCAGGAAGACATGAGCATCCATACCCTTGAATTCATCGCGGGCACAGCTGTAAGGCTCAAGTGCCAATATGTTAGGACGAACCAGTTTTTCTAATTCAAAATTCATGTCGTGCTTTACTTAAGCTGTTAGACTTCATTTCACCTCACGCAAGCGAAGGGTCATAGCGTTTTTGTGAGCATCCAAGCTCTCCGCCTCCGCCATTTTCTCTACCGCTGGGCCAATGCGACGAATACCCTCTGGGGTAATGTGCTGGAAGGTTATCTTACGATTATAGCTATCCAGATTCACACCATTGTAGGCTACCGCATATCCATTGGTGGGTAACGTGTGATTGGTGCCGCTTGCATAGTCCCCTGCACTCTCAGGAGTAAGAGAACCCAAGAACACGCTGCCTGCATTGATCACACCTTCGGAGAGCTCCATATAATTCTTCGTCTCGATTATCAAATGCTCAGGAGCATACTGATTGGTGATTGACAGCATCTCTTCATCGCTGGAAACCAAGATAATCTTGCTGGACTCCAGAGCTCGCGTCGCGATTTCCCTACGAGGAAGTTGGCTCAGTTGACTCTCGATTTCCTGCTGTACCTTTTCTATCAAAGCCTCACTTCTTGTAACCAACAGAACCTGACTGTCAACCCCATGCTCAGCCTGACTCAACAGGTCAGAAGCCACGAAAGAAGGATTGGAAGTCTCGTCAGCCAGCACTTCCACCTCACTGGGACCAGCAGGCATATCGATGGCAACATCGTGTAGACTCACTTGTTGTTTCGCGCACATAACGAACTGATTCCCAGGTCCGAATATCTTATAAACTCGAGTAACACTTTCAGTCCCATACGCCATGGCTCCAATCGCCTGCACTCCTCCAATCTTGAAGATCCTGTTGACTCCAGCCACGCGTGCAGCCACCAGGATAGCTGGGTTCACCTTTCCGTCACGTCCTGGAGGTGTACATAGAACTATCTCCTGGCAACCTGCGATGCGAGCTGGCGTGGCAAGCATGAGGACAGTACTGAACAAGGGAGCCGTTCCACCAGGAATATAGAGTCCAACCTTCTGGATGGGAACTGACTTCTGCCAGCATTCTACCCCTTCCGTCACCTGTATGTGTTCAGAATGGAATTGCTGGGCAGCATGGAACTTCTCAATATTGCGATGAGCCAATTCGATGGCATCCTTCAACTGAGGACTTACCATCTTTTCAGCCTCTTGCAGTTCATCCTCGCTGACAGACAAGTCCGTGAGACGGACATGATCGAACTTCTCCTCGTACTCCTTGACTGCCTCATCACCCCGCAAACGAACATCGCTCAACACGGCTGCCACCGTTGCATTCAGGTCAGCAGCATCGCGAGTGGGACGCTTCAGCAAGACTGACAACTCCTGTCTGGTAGGATATCTGTAAACCTTCATTTTATCTCTTTCTATTCCTTAATTAAGACTGAGGCAAGAATCCGTCAAAGAATCATCTTCTCGATGGGAACCACCAGGATGCCCTGAGCACCCAGATCCTTCAGTTGACGTATTATCTCCCAAAAGCGCTTCTCGTCGATTACCGTATGAACACTACTCCAGCCTTCTGTCGCGAGAGGCATGACTGTGGGGCTCTTGGCACCAGGCAGAATGCTAACCACCTCCTGAACCTTGTCCGTTGGCACATTCATCAGAACGTACTTCTTGTCTTCAGCATCCTTTACGGCCTGAATGCGGAAAAGAAGCTCATTCAGGACAGAACGCTTCTCGTCGCTCATGCGCTTGTTGCCTATCAAGAGAGCCTCGCTCTGCATTACGACCTCCACCTCCGTCAGGTTGTTGCTTATCAAAGTACTGCCGCTGCTGACGATGTCGAAGATGGCATCAGCCAACCCTATGCCAGGACTTATCTCCACAGAACCTGTAATGACGTGGATGTCGGCAGCAATGTGCTGCTTCTCCATGAAGCGGCGCAGAATGCTAGGATAGGACGTTGCTATCTTCTTGCCTTCAAACCACTTCAAGCCTGTATAATTGACCCTATTGGGAATTGCCAAGGATAGACGGCACTTGCTGAATCCCAATCGACGGATGATCTCGGCATCCTCGTGCCGCTCCTCAAACTCATTCTCGCCCACGATGCCTAAATCGGCCACTCCGCTCGCCACACTCTGGGGAATGTCATCATCCCTGAGATACAACACCTCAATAGGGAAGTTGCTACTCTGAACCAACAAGGTACGCTTGCTGCTGCTGACCTTGATGCCAGCCTCAGAAAGAAGGGCCATCGTGTCCTCGTACAAGCGGCCTTTTGATTGAACTGCTATTCTCAACATATCACTATTCTCTGAAAAAACCTTTTACCTGAAAAAAATATCTGAACCTAAAGACGCAGGAGCATCAAATCTCACAATCCGAACAAGCACGGCTCAGCACGTAGGGCTTCAACGCATTGGCCACAGCCACATGACTGGGATGAACGGCATAAGCCTTCACCTCGTCCAATGTCTGGAACTCGCTGTAGAGAGCGATGTCATACTTCTCGGCTGGATTCATGTTGAATCCCACCTCAATGTGCTGAATGAAGGGAATGACGGCAGGAAGCGCCAGGATGCCCTTGCGGAAAGTTTCCATTGCCAGCTTTCTCTCCTGAGCATCCACCTCAGGCTTCAACTGGAATAAAACGATGTGCTTTACCATAATATTTACCTCAATTTCATGAATTATCGTGCAAAGTTACACATTTTTTCCGTATATCCTACGAATGAGGCAAACAATTTGTTTTTCAAACAAAGATGTTCACGAATCAAGAAAAACATCAACACGTCGAGTCGGCAATTTCAACACGTTGAAACCGCAAAGACAACACGTTGAATCGGCCGACTCAACACGTTGTCTTTTTTCATGCAAAAAATCTCACTTCCGGACTACCCTGTTGTTCTCTGGAAAGACGATGGCTGGCTGGAAGGTCTTGGCTTCCTCGAAATCCATCGAGGCATAAGAAATTATGATAATCGTATCGCCTACCTGTACCTTGCGTGCAGCAGCCCCATTGAGGCAGATACAGCCAGATCCTCGCTCGCCACGTATTATATAGGTATCGAAACGCTCTCCGTTATTGTTGTTCATCACTTGCACTTTCTCGCCAGCAATCAGATTGGCGGCGTCCATCAAATCCTCATCGATGGTGATGCTACCAATATAATTGAGATTTGCTTCAGTAACCTGAACGCAATGCAACTTGGACTTAAGAACTTCAATCGTCATATCTCTGACAGGCTTCCTGTTTGAATTATGATTATTTGTAACGTATGTGGTCAATCAAACGGATGGGAGCTGAGCCGCAGAAAACGGTAATGCACCCCACAATGCTCTCTGCCTCGTCCCAGCTGTTCACTTCAGCCAATGTGTCGCCATCCACGATGCTGTAATACTGAACCTGTAAGCCCTCTATCTGATTGATGCTCTCCACCACGTAATCACGCGTCTCCTGAACAGACTTGTCGAGTGAGAGGCTTTCCTTCATCACACGATAGATGTTGGCTGCAAGAATCCTTTCCTCAGGAGAAAGCAGAGTGTTGCGGCTGCTGAGCGCAAGGCCTGATTCCTCGCGAACAACGGGACAGGGAACAATCTCGATGTCAAATTTCAAATCCTCGACCATGCGGCGAATGACTGCAATCTGCTGGTAATCCTTTTCGCCAAAATAAGCGCGATCAGGAGAAACGTACATGAACAGCTTGCTTACAATCTGGCATACTCCGTTGAAGTGTCCAGGTCGCATGGCTCCCTCCATAACGCTGTCAGTAGGAGGATAACTGAACTGGCGGGTATCTGGTTCTGGATAAATCTCCTCTACGCTGGGAGCAAAGGCTAATTGGGCACCACACTCCTCCAGCAACTGGCAATCTGCCTCGAGGGTACGTGGATATTTCTCCAAATCCGTCTTGTCGTTGAACTGGGTTGGATTCAGAAAAACGCTGACAACTGTTACATCGTTCTCGCTAACGCTTCGCTTCACCAAGGAGGCATGACCCTGATGCAGAGCACCCATCGTGGGAACCAAACCAACGGAACGTCCAGCACGACGCTGCTTCTTCAGGTAAGCCTTCAATTCTGATATTTTGTGTACTACCAACATGTCGTATGTCATTTTAGCCGCGCAAAGTAACATAGAATTCCCCAAAAAAAGAAACTTTTTAATGAAATTAACCTGAAAAAAACGTAAA
>CAMKMK010000149.1 GCA_946413885.1 uncultured Prevotellaceae bacterium | reverse complement strand
TTAGTTTAAGGCACAAAAAGAAAGTGTGAGCCAACTTAACATATTCCATCTGTAGGCTCTCGACTGCCCGGATTAATGAATAAGAAAAGTCGCTCACACCCCAGGCAGTATACGTGATAAGTACATATATACAAACCTAAGGTTGCGTTCTCTTGCTTATCCGATTAATCCAGTGAGTTGTCGAGATTCACAGATGCGGAATAGCTAAACGCTTCCTAATTATGTCTGCCGCAGTTTTCACTTGCGACACCGCAAATATAAGAAGTTTTTCATTAGAACGCAAAATTATGAGCGACTTTTTCTTTTTATCCAGAAAAATATGAGGCTTATTTGAACTTATTTGAACTTAATTACACGGAAGTCGTTCTTGTTGTCGATGATAACACCGTCAGCTTTGAGTTTGCGGGCCTTACGGGCACCTTTCCACAACAGATATTTCTCCAGACGCGGACGTTCAGGACGGACAAGTGGAAGGATGAGGGGCGTGTAAGAGCCATAGGCTGTCACGTCAAAGTCACGCTTTACCTCGCTCTCATTCAGGAATACTTGTACGTGGTCGTAGGTATCCTTCTTCCGCTGGTCGGTCTTAAAGAGCGCTTTACCCAATAGTGTTGTGTGGTGGATTTTCTTCTCGTAATTCTGTTTCAGGGTGTCGGTTTTGATGTAGCTGACACTACAGCTTGCGCATAAGAATAAAACACTTCCGAAGAAGGACATCGATTTGATTTGCTTTTTCATTTTGTTGCTTTTTAAAAGGTTTAACATGTTAACGGCAACAAAAATAACAGGTTTCCCTCAAAAAGTAATCATCCATTTCGTCCACTTACAACTTCAGCAGGGAACGTCGTAATAGTGGAACACCTTTCCGTCGTAGAAGGGGTCGTGGTCTGGGTCATTGCGCATCATCTGCCAAAACTGGGTCAGACGGTAGTACATAATGGTCTGACACCATTCGCTTGCCATCGTGTGCTCGCTGACTTTGTCCTGAAACTCCTTCCATACTTGACCATAAAGAGGCTGGAGACTCTCTTCAAAATCGATCCACTCCTGTGAATAAAGCTGTTGATTGACGTGAGAGTAAATGGAGTCGCTGTAATGACCAATCGTTTTCCTGAACCGCAAGCCGATGAGTTGCTGCAATTCGCGCCGCAAGGCCATTGTATCTTCTTTCAAGATTGGTCCAGCATTGTCTGATGGTACGTATGGTTCTAAAACTTCAATTTGTGCAACAGGAGGAGAAGTGAGTCGAGAAGTATCAGACTGAGTTACTGGTGGCACAAGAATATCTGAAGAGTGGTCTGCAGCCTCTAAAGAGGAGATTTTTCGAGAATCTTTCACCATCAGACTATCCTGCCGTGGTTGAGAGGTAAGGATCGTTTCTTCCGCTACAACAGGTTCCAAACGAGTCTGCCGATTATGCATAAAGACAGCGAAAGCAACAAAAGCCAGAAGCAAAATCACGACAAACCACCAAAGGCTTCTTCGACGGCGCAATGCTTGCTGCAATTCGTCTACAGAACGGTACCGCAAATCCATCTCCTTGGCCGTACACCTTTTTATTACCTTATTATAAAAATGGGCACATGGCATAGTTTGAAGGATACGTCCAATAGCATAGATGTCTGTACGGGCATCTACTTTTACTGAACCATCCATCTGTTCAGGAGCAGCGTATTTATCAGTTCGACCTGTGGTGTCTGAGTAGCAGTCGGCATAGCAATATCCCAAATCGACAAGCTTGACATCATGGCCAATGCGTGTTATTAGGATATTGCCAGGCTTCAGGTCAAGGTGTATCACCTGATGGCTGTGCAGATAGCCGACGACACTAAGCAATTGATGCAGAAAACGATCTGCATTCTTTCGATTGTTGAAATAGTCTGGATGATGTTCGACGAACTGGCTAAGCGTTTCACCATCGACATAGTCCATCAAGATGCCATCATCAGTCCTGGCTGCATAGCGAACCAAATAAGGATGGTCAAGCGAATACCCCATTTCGAATTCCTTCTGCAGGGCTGCTACATACTGCGGATGAGTGCGCAGCTCTGGCTTCAGGCGTTTAAGGAAGTGCAGTTTTCCATAGAGTCTTACACGATAGCACTCACATGTGGTACCACCTACCTGCAACAATTCGGCATCAGGAAAAGTCTGTTTGATTTCAGAAAACGTTGAAGTGCTGTCCATTAGCATTAAAGAAGTTCAAAATCTATTCCCTGTGCCTTGCCTGCTGTAAAGGCACCCAGATTCTGACCGTCTCTCGTCACTTCAGATACGAGAAGAGGATAATGGCGGACGATATGAGTCAGCGTCAACAAATCGCCTTTCTGCAATTTGCTGTTTTTACTATCAATCACACGAAAAAGATTGTCGCCCATATTCTCAATTGTCAATGTCCGATTGGGTGGATAAGAAATCAACACTTGCTGGCCTTTCTCCAGATAGCAAGCCAAATACTCATCACGATCATCGAAAGCTGAATTACTGTTGCTTTCATCCATCAATCGTAAGGCATCCCAATTGCTATATCCCAAATAGCGGGCAATGACATCGAGAGTGGAAGTGCGTGGAACACGCTCATCGGCTATGAATCCCAGCAGTCGCTTCATGGTGTTGACCCCAACGTGCTCGCCCGTTACAGACTCTATATCAAGAGCGAGCAGTTCGCAATCGCGCGACAGCCGAATCTCATTGCCAGACTTTTCTCTCAACAATTCTATTATATAAGGTGAGAATTTCATCTTCTAAAATACATAAAACGCAGGAAGTCAAGTGTAAGGTCAAAACTGATTTTCGTCCATTCCTATTCCCACTCGATGGTCGAGGGAGGCTTGGAAGAGATGTCGTAACATACACGATTGACACCTTTTACCTTATTTATTATCTCTGTGCTGACCTGTGCCATGAAATCATAGGGCAGATGGGCCCAATCAGCAGTCATGGCATCTGTACTGGTAACAGCTCTCAAGGCAACAGGATGCTCATAGGTTCGCTCGTCGCCCATTACGCCTACGCTTCGCACGGTGCTGAGCAATATAACTCCTGCCTGCCAAATCTGGTCGTAAAGGCTCACTTCGATTTCACCCTCTCTCATGTCAACTGGTACGCCAGCAGCCAACTCACGTCGTGCCTCCTCTCCGCTTAGACGGGTCTTGTATGCTCTCAGGGCACGAACATAGATATCGTCAGCCTCCTGCAGGATACGTACTTTTTCAGGGGTGATATCACCCTGAATTCGAACTGCCAAGCCAGGTCCTGGGAAGGGATGACGAGTAATGAGATGCTCTGGCATTCCCAAGGAACGTCCCACGCGGCGCACTTCGTCCTTGAAGAGCCATTTCAGGGGTTCGCAGAGCTGCAGATTCATCTCCTTGGGGAGACCGCCTACGTTGTGGTGGCTCTTGATGACCTTTCCTGTGATGTTGAGACTCTCGATGCGATCAGGATAGATGGTTCCCTGAGCAAGCCATTTGGCATCTGTAATTTTCTTTGCCTCAGCATTGAAGACCTCCACAAAGTCTCGCCCAATGATCTTTCGTTTCTTTTCTGGGTCAGCCACTCCTGCCAAATCACTCAGGAACTTCTCGCTGGCATCCACGCCAACAACGTTCAAGCCAAGACATTGATAGTCATGCATCACATCGTTGAACTCGTTCTTTCGCAGCATACCATGATCCACGAAGATGCAGGTAAGTCTCTGGCCTATAGCGCGATTAAGGAGCACAGCGCAGACGCTGCTGTCCACTCCGCCTGAGAGACCCAGAATGACGCGATCGCTCCCTACCTGCTGACATATCTCAGCCACTGTAGTGTCGACAAAACTGGCTGCACTCCAATCTTGGCGGCTGCCGCAGATGTCAACCACGAAATTTTTTAGGAGCAGGCTTCCCTGAACGCTGTGGAAGACCTCAGGATGGAACTGTACTCCCCACAACCTCTCACCTCCACCTGCCTGATATGCTGCATACTTGACGGTTTCTGTACTGGCTATGCACTGAAATCCATCAGGGATGGCAGTAATCGTGTCGCCATGGCTCATCCAAACTTGTGAATTGGGCTGAAAACCTCGAAAGAGTGGATTATCCATATCGATGGAAGTCAGGTTCTGACGCCCATACTCGCGGCTCCCTGCAGGCTCCACGCGACCACCCAGCGTATGACTCATATACTGGGCTCCGTAACAGATTCCCAGGATGGGATACTTGCCTCGTATGCAGCTCAAGTCAAGCTTGAAAGCAGCAGGATCATACACGCTGAAGGGGCTGCCACTCAGGATTACTCCTATGACGCTGGAATCGTCGAGAGGCATTTTGTTGTAAGGAAGTATCTCACAGAAAGTGTCCAGCTCGCGTACCCTACGGCCTATCAGCTGAGTGGTCTGCGATCCGAAATCCAGAATGATAATTTTCTGCTGCTGCATCAGTTTTGCTGCTTTTTAGAATGACATTTCTGCCACAAAGTTACAATTTATTTTCCTACCTCTTTAAAAAAAAGACAGATTATTTTGCAAATCCTCAGGATTGCCTTATCTTTGCTAAGCAAATCAGTGAAAAATATGCGTAGCGACAGTATTGTTATCATTCCAACCTACAACGAAAAGGAGAACATAGAGGCCATCATACGTGCCGTCACCTCTCTCCCCAAGGAGTTCAACGTGCTGGTCATCGATGACGGAAGTCCTGATGGCACAGCTCAAATCGTGAAGAACCTGATGGAAGAAGAATTGCGCGACCGCCTCTTCCTCATCGAACGTACAGGAAAATTGGGATTGGGAACTGCCTACATCCGCGGATTCGAGTGGGCCATTGAGCAGAAATACGACTACATTTTCGAGATGGATGCCGACTTCAGCCACAATCCAAACGATCTGCCACGCCTCTATGCCGCCTGCCACGATGAGGGTTACGACGTCAGCGTGGGCTCGCGATACATCAGCGGCGTCAACGTAGTGAATTGGCCCATTGGACGCGTCCTGATGAGTTACTACGCATCAGCCTACGTGCGTACCATCTTAGGCATCAAGCTGCGCGACACCACTGCTGGTTTCGTTTGCTACAAACGCAACGTACTGGAAACCATTGACTTGGACCATATCCGCTTCAAGGGTTACGCCTTCCAGATAGAGATGAAATACAGCTCCTTGAGACTTGGATTCAAGGTAAAGGAGGTGCCTGTCATCTTCATCAATCGAGAACTTGGCACCAGCAAGATGAGTGGAGGCATTTTCAGCGAGGCCCTCTTTGGAGTGGTCAAACTACGTCTGAGTAAGATTCGAGGCAGAAAATGATTATCCAGCACGCCACGATAGTCAACGAGGGAGAACGTTTTACGGGCTCCCTTCTCATTCGCGAGGGACGCATTGCCAGCATTTCACGCGATAGCGAAATTCATGTTGAGGGAGAGGAAGAGATAGAAGCCCAAGGATGTCTTCTCCTGCCAGGCATCATCGATGAACACGTCCACATGCGCGACCCAGGCTTGACCAGCAAGGGAGATATGGATACTGAGACACGTGCAGCCGCTGCTGGAGGAGTGACCACTGTGTTCGACATGCCCAACGTTGTCCCCCAAACTACCACGCTGTCTCTGCTGGAAGACCGTTATCGGATAGGAGCTGAGAAATGCCACGTCAACTACGC
>CAMKMK010000148.1 GCA_946413885.1 uncultured Prevotellaceae bacterium | reverse complement strand
GCTACTACGCTGCTCCAAATATTGTGGCGACGTATCAGACTTTGTTTTCGAGCAATAGCAAAAAGAATTTTTGTCACACCATGACTGATGTCGTCTCTCACCACATAGCGAATGAAAAGCATCGTTAAATAAATGCCAATCACAGGATATACCAAGAAAAGCCAGTTGGCATGTTCGGCATGGAATTGATAAGTGAGCAAATATTCTATCCTGCCAATCATCCATTTCAGCAATAGAGCTGCCAATGCAATAAAGACACCAACAAAAAAACTGATGATGATGAGAAACTGGTTGTAACTGAGGTAGCGTCTGCGCCATCTCAGGATGGCAGCCATTACATTACGTGAACTAAACATCTTTCCTGGCCCGCCTTTCTGTTTCCTACTTTCTAATAATACTCACCTGACCATCCTGGGTTAACTTTAGAATCTGGCTGGGACATGCTCCAGCCTTTTCCCCTCGACGAAAATTCACGATATAATCCATCTGATTCTTTATTTCATCAGAAATATCATAGAACGTCATAGGTGAGGGTTCTCCACTCATATTGGCGCTGGTGCTCACGATGGCTTTCTGGAATTTGTAACACAACTGGCGGCTAAACTCCTCGTGAGTAACACGTATCGCCAAACTTCCATCTTCTGCCAGCAAGTTAGGCGCAACATTCACGGCGTTATCCAAAATCAAGGTCAACGGCTTGTTGGCCATATCTACCAAATCCCAAGCTACCTCAGGAACATTGCGGAAGTATCTCTGCATACGGTTAGCGCTGTCTACCAAGCAAATAAGAGCTTTGTTGTCCTCACGCTTCTTTATCTCATAAACACGTCTGACCGCCGCCTCGTTCGTAGCATCGCATCCGATACCCCAAATGGTATCAGTAGGATAAAGAATCACGCCACCCTGTCGCAAACATTCCACCGCATTCCTCAAATCAATATCACAATTCATCTTTAAAACTCGCTTGTAAAATGAAACTTAATATGTTCAAAGTCCTGCTGCGCCATGCTCAACATGTAACCACTATCTGCCAAGAAGACATCTCGATCCTCGCGATCCTTTGCCATATACTGGAACTTGCGCTTCTTGAAAGACTCTAATTGAGCCATATCGTCACTCTCTATCCAACATGCCTTGTACAAGCTCACGGGTTCCCAACGACATTTAGCATTGTATTCATTCTCCAATCGATATTGGATAACCTCAAACTGCAACTGCCCTACCGTCCCTATAATCTTACGATTATTGAACTGATTTATGAACAACTGAGCCACACCCTCATCCATCAACTGGTTGATACCTTTCTCCAGTTGCTTCGTCTTCATGGGGTCAGCATTTTCTATATACTTAAACATCTCAGGAGAGAAACTGGGTAAGCCACGGAAGTGGAGAAGCTCACCCTCAGTCAACGTGTCGCCTATCTTGAAAATACCATTATCAGGCAAGCCCACGATATCACCAGGCCAAGCCTCATCAATAGTTTCTTTGCGTTGCGCCATAAATTGGGTGGGACTGCTGAAACGCAACGTTTTGCCATTGCGTGCATGAAGATAAGGAGCGTTTCTGACAAATTTTCCTGAGCAAACCTTGCAAAATGCGATACAACTGCGATGATTTGGGTCGATATTGGCCGTTATTTTAAAGATGAAACCCGTGAAATTAGGTTCTTCAGGAGAAACAATACGTTCCTCAGCTACAACGGGACGTGGAGAAGGGGCTATCCTGACAAAGCAATCCAACAATTCCTGTACGCCGAAGTTGTTTAAAGCAGAACCGAAGAAAACGGGAGCTACCTCTGCTTCCAGATAAGAATCAACCTCAAATGAAGGATAAACACCATCCAACAGTTCCAAGTCATCCCTAAGTTTCTCTGCATCGCGCTCTCCCACATGAGCCTCCAGGTCCTGTGAATCGATGTCAACCTCTACCTTTTCCGTCACTTTCTGCTTATCAGGAGTGAAGATGTTCAGATTATGTTCGTATATATTGTAGACACCCTTGAACTTGGCGCCCTGATTGATAGGCCAGCTCAGAGGACGCACTTTGATCTGCAACTCCTGCTCCAACTCGTCCAACAAGTCGAAAGGATCTTTTCCTTCGCGGTCCATCTTGTTGATAAAGATAATCACAGGCGTCTTCCTCATACGACATACCGTCATCAGTTTTCGTGTCTGAGCCTCCACGCCCTTTGCCCCATCCACTACGATTATGACACTATCCACAGCCGTAAGTGTGCGGAAAGTATCCTCAGCGAAGTCCTGATGGCCTGGAGTATCCAGGATGTTTACCTTGTATCCTTCGTAATCAAACTCCATGACACTTGTTGTAACAGAAATACCACGCTGTTTTTCTATTTCCATCCAGTCGCTGGTGGCCGTTTTCCTTATCTTGTTACTCTTCACAGCACCTGCTACCTGTATCTGTCCTCCAAACAAAAGCAGCTTTTCTGTCAGCGTCGTCTTTCCCGCATCAGGATGCGAAATGATGGCAAACGTCCTTCTTCTCTCTAATTCCTTATTCATTTATACAATCTTTTCTACCTCTACTTATTCTAATTCTCAGGAAACTAATCTTTTTCCTGATACAGTTGGGAAAGGATTTCCAAAAGATGAGTGATAGGCTGAATGGCTTGCAGGGTCTCTTCTGAAACAGGTTTTCCTTCCATCATTAGAAGGGTCACCCCATAAACAGCATCCAAACAGTTCTCTATCTCGTTCTTTTCGCGGTTCAACCCATGTGTACGCAGTTCTACGATAGAGGGCAGCGCCTTGTAATAAGCTGCACTATAGAATGGCTGCTTAGGATCGAGCAAGAGTTCTGCATGACGGTCAGCCAGCAGAATCAGCGTATTTCTCACCACCTGCACATGTCCTTTCCCCTGAACATTCTCTTCACGCATCATCCTAATCAGGTTACCATACCATTCAGCCACCTCTTCTTCCTGTTCCAGCGAATAGTGAAAGCGAGGCAAATACTCCTGCCTGATGCGATCCAAATCCAAATTGTAGGCACGTATCACATCCTCAACCTGATACATATATATCACATAGCCCGTAATATTCTTCTCTCTCAGTTTCCTCGCAATGAACATGAATCTCTTATTTCTGTGTCACGATGAAGATAAGTCCGACCAAAGAAGCCAGCATTACCGCGATTCCGATTGCCTTGTTCAGCAACCCGATTGCCTCCACATGAAATCGCGAACGCACCTTATCGATAAAACCTGTCAAGCCCAGCCACCAGAATAAAGCACCTGCCACAATGGCCAGATAACCCAGAAACTGTTCTATCGGATGATCCGACACAATGAATCCGAAGCGTGCGAAGAGAGCCAGGAAAAGGAACACGATGAGGGGATTGCTCAAGGTAACCAGAAAACCTGTCAGGAAATTATGGGCAAACGTTCCTTTTTGTTTGCTTTTAGGGCGAAGAGGAGCAGGTTTTGTCTTGAAGGTCCACAATCCGAAAAGGAAGAGCATCACACCTCCAGCCAATTTTATCCAGAACATGGCGGAACCCTTTTCCACAAAATCCATCACAAGACTTAGGCCCAAACCCGTCACGATGGCATAGATAATGTCACTCAGGGAAGCGCCTACTCCAGTAACAAATCCGTACCATCGTCCCTTATTCAGGGTACGCTGAACTGTCAGCACACCTACCGGACCCATTGGAGCACTTGCAACGATGCCCACTATCAGTCCTTTCAGGATAAGCTCGAGTGTTAATAATGGATCTATCCACATAAAGTGGTGCAAATTTCGATATTTTTTTCGAGTTATCATACTTTTTGTACCAAAAAGTGCGGTTTTTTAAAATGAAATTGCTACCTTTGTACAGAACAACCAAGAATTCACTAATTCTAACTAACTAATATTATGGACAAAGTAAAACCTTATGTGATTGGTGTTGACCTGGGTGGAACCAACACTGTTTTTGGAGTTGTTAACGCGCGTGGTGAAGTTGTTGCCGAGAATTCCATCAAGACCCAGCAATACAGGACTGCCGAGCAGTTTGTTGAGGCTGGTGTGGAGTGCATGAAACCTTTGCTTCAGCAAGTAGGTGGTACTGAACAGATTCAGGGTATGGGCATCGGCGCTCCCAATGGTAACTACTACAATGGAACCATCGAGTTCGCTCCCAATCTTCCTTGGGCTCACGAGGGTATCATTCCTCTGGCAGAAATGTTCAAGGAGAAAATCGGCATTCCCGTTAAGCTGACCAACGATGCCAATGCTGCCGCTATGGGTGAGATGGCTTATGGTGCCGCTCGTGGTATGAAGAACTTTATCGTTATCACCTTGGGTACAGGTGTAGGTTCTGGTATCGTCATCAATGGCCAGTTGGTTTACGGTTCTGATGGTTTCGCTGGCGAGTTGGGTCACGTCATCATGGATCGTACTGGAAAAGGCCGTCCCTGCGGTTGTGGCCGCTTGGGTTGCTTGGAAGCTTATTGCTCCGCTACAGGTGTTGCACGCACAGCTCGCGAGATCCTGACCAGCACCAAACGTCCTTCTCTGCTCCGCGAGAAGCCTCTGGATGAGATTGAGTCACTCGACGTATCTATCGCTGCCGGCAAGGGCGATGAGGTTGCCAACGAGATCTTCCAGTTTACTGGCAAGATGCTGGGTGAGGCTTGCGCCGATTTCGCAGCCTTCTCTTCCCCTGAGGCATTCATCTTCTTCGGCGGTCTCTGCAAGGCAGGCGATCTCATCATGAACCCCATCAAGGAAGCTTACGACAAGACGGTTCTCAAGATCTTCCGTGGAAAGGCCAAGTTCTTGGTTTCTGGCCTCATGAACGCCAATGCTGCCGTGCTGGGTGCAAGCGCTTTGGGTTGGGAAGATTGATTCCACCCCTTGAGAATTCAAATCAACGCATCAGCGCCTCTCCCTGTTCGGAGGGGCGCTTTTAGGTCTTCCACCACTATAAAAAACATACTCAAACCAACACATCATTCTCAACGAAATTTCCCCTCATGAATAATACGTCTTCTTTTTGGAAGAGAGCCAGAGTTGAGTTACTAATGCTTCTTTTTCTCCTTCCCTTCGTCCTCTCTGCCCAACAGTCCTACACCTACGAGAATCCCGTGCTGCGAGGCGTGGCCGATGCTGGTTGCATCCGCTATGCCGGCAAGTATTATCTGGGCGGAGTTGCCACATACGGCGATTTCTTTGTCAGCGATGATCTTCTCCATTGGAATCAACGTATCCACGTGTTCGACTTAGACAACGAATGGACTCATGGAACGGGAGCCAAGAACAATCAGGTGCATGCCGATGACATCATCTACAGCGGAGGGCTCTTCCATCTTCTTTTCAGCGTCAATTATTGGGGTAAAGATCGCCATATCGTACACATCACTCATGCCACTTCACCCTCCATCGAAGGCCCTTTTCAGGAGGTTCGTCAGGATCAATGGTACGAAAACCGTATCGATCCTCACGTTTTTCAGGATGAGGACGGACGACTCTATCTCTACATGGTGAAGTTTACAGACGGGAATACCATCTGGGGACGTGAACTCAATCAGGATTTCTCCTTCGCTAACGATGCCGTTCAGCAGTTCTCCAGCCAAGTTGGAACTTGGGAGACGTTGGATAACCGCGTGGCAGAGGGACCTTTCGTCATCAAATATCGAGGCAGATACTATATGATGTATAATGCCAACCACACAGCTCCTGAGTTTGG
>CAMKMK010000147.1 GCA_946413885.1 uncultured Prevotellaceae bacterium | reverse complement strand
TCAAATAGGGGAGTGAAAACGTTAGAAACTCCCTCAGAATGGGTGATGCGGGCATGTCGCACAGCAGGCAAATGAAATGTTAAAAGAGGGTCATAGAAGGGCTGAAAAAGGGGTCAAAACGAGGAAAAACACGTGAGAGAGGAAAGAAAAAATGCTGATTATCAGTTTTTTTCCGTAACTTTGCACCCGCTAAACCTAAAAATGGGCGATGAACGAACGCCTAAGGTGAACGAAGAATTTGAGAACGAACGAAAAGAAGTGTTAATTATGAAGAGACGTTTCACGTTGCTCTTATGGATCCTCATCGTGGGAACGGTAGCCCCCCTGGCGGAGACTCTGTTCATCATGAATGCCGACAAGGCCCGCGAGGATGCCTCCTTCGGCACAGTCTCCCTCCTCCGTCGCGCTCACGAGCAGATGGCAGAGATGAGACAGATTCGATTGGATTCCCTGAAAGAGCAATTGGTGGGCGAGGTTACCTTCTATATAAAAAAGGTGGCTCCCACTTCCTACGACGCTTTGCCAGCCTATATGGTTGACCAGTGTCTCGACAACGACTTGGACATCTGCTTCATGCTGAGTCAGACTCAGTTGGAGACCTGCTTCGGCACACTCGGAATGGGACGTGCCCAGAGCCGTTACTCAATGTTTGGCGTCAGTCGCCGTTATACCAGTTACGAGAATTGCATCGCTGACTATGTCTCCCTGCTGAAGTCGAATTACTTGGTAAATGGCCGCACCGAACGGGATTTGATGAAGAACTATGTGAACGATGGCGGTTTCCGCTATGCTTCCAGCCCAACGTACGAACAAGAGCTGTCGGCAACCTACAAACGTGTAGTGAAGGATACGAACATCCGCAGCCTGCAGCAGCAGTACGAAGCACTTTAGAAGCCTGTTCACCCTGGCAGATCACTCTTCTGCCAACACCGTCAATAAAAGAATCTCTCTCTCGCAGGGAGATTTTTTTATGCTCCACATCTTACCCTGACAAAGCAGGAAACACAACGTGTTGAGTCCGCAGTGCCGATAAATAGGTATTGCGGATTTATTTTTGATCAAGTAAGCCCCTTCAATCAAAAAACGTTGGTTGTGGAGGTGATGTTTCAGTTTCTTTCAGTAGTTTCTGCCAGTCTTTCTCTGGTGCTTCAAAGAAGGAATACGGGTTGAGATAGTACATGAGCATGATTCTGTACATCGTCGCCAATCCGGAGAAGCTCCAGGGTCTTTGGATACGCTTCTGCATGACCATAAGCAGGAGGTTTGCTATCAGGGTTATCCATATCTGTATCTTGATGGCATTGGCGCTCTCCCCATAGAAGAATCTTAGCGGGAAGTTCTGCTTTAACTGCTTGAAAAGGAGCTCATCTCCCAGCGCTTCCCGTAGTCGTTGACTACAAGACTTGTCCAGACAATAACAACCTCGTATTCGACTCAACCAAAGAACACTTTGCTGGTCGTCATGGCGACCAACTCGACTGCTACCAGCATGCCCTCGAAGATGATGGCAAGAAAAAAGTCACTGCATGTATCATCTACTATCCTGTCACTCGATTTATCGCAGAAGTGAAATGAATTTCAACCACATCACACTCAACATACTCCATTCGAGTCCCATCATTCTTGTCAACACATGGGAGGGTGGCATCTCCCGATGTGTGCAGGAATAGACGAATCTCCACACGAGCACCCTTACTGATCAAGAACTTCGTATCCGTGAAAATCTATTTTTGAAGAGCTACCTTGGTGATTTGTGCATCTCGGCCCTCAAAACCAAGATAATAGTCGCCTTCCGTCAGTATCTGGAATGAAATTGACGGAGATTGGTTGATGTTCTGCTTTGCGAGGACTTGATGGTTCTGATCCCACACGACCATACGTCCATTTCCTGTAGCCTGAGCGGTGAATGTATAGGTAGCAGGCGTTAGATAGAGGCCTTCATAGAGTTTGCCACCTTTGACATAACCTTTACCATCGCTGACACCTGCCTTGCCTTGCATGGTCCAATAGCTGCGTTCCTGACTGAAATCTGCATTCTGGAAAACAGAAGAACTACGGATGCCCGTATCACAACGGAAATTGGTAGGACGTACACAAAGGAGGTCACAGGGATCTTCATAGACATTGTCATGAATGTAAAAATTCTTGACAGGACTGTAATCGTCAGTTTCCTGATTGGTGAAAGGTTTCCCGTCAAAAGGATTGTCAGGCCAAGTGCCAACAGAATATCCACCAATAAGCATGCAGTCAGACACCTCGACGGAATCAATCTCCTGCTTCTCTATACGAGGATTCGAGGTGCCCCATGGGATGACAGCGACCGCCTTGCCTGCTCCATGCGTGGAGCAAATGCTGCTGTGCTGGACGACAATGTCACGCACGCTATGGTCCTTATCAGCCTCCATCCGACGCCAGGGACTGACCGTATTGCGCGGATCGCCGTAACTGGTGCTTAGAACGATGCCGTCGTCGTTGGAATGAAGGACAGCACGATTGACGTAGGCATGATGCATCCCATTGCCGAAACTGAGTCCGTCAGTGCTGACACACTTGATGTCGTACATCTTCAGGTTGCCCACAAACAGATGGTCACTAAACTGGAAACTGGTGTGATAGTTATTGCTGTGAATGATGTCGATATCAGAAATCTCCACGTTGTGGCACTTGGTGATAGAGATGGGAAGGATGTGCATGCAATCACTACAGATGCGGGCATAATGACCCCAATTGGGATTTACCGTATAGATATCACGCATGCGCAAAGTGCCAGGACCCGTGATCTTGATGTTCTCCACGCTGTCAGCCTGAATGAGCGGATAGTTCACGTAAAGGCAATGTGTCCAGGGAACGCCAGGAATGTCGATATCATGCCCATAATAAACATCATAATCGTAGTCGTCACGCTCCTCGGATTGCCAAATGACTGCGCCCTGCTGGAGATGGAGGTCAACATTGCTTTGCATACGGATATGAGTGGCTATATATCGCCGTCCGTAACGCTCCCCATTGCCAGGCAACACAACCTGTCCTCCACCAGCTTGGCTACAAGCTTCTATAGCCCAGTTGATGGCACGGGTATCATCTGTGAAACCATCACCGCAAGCACCGTAATCGAGGACATTGAAGACCCTTCGAGGCAATGAGAACGCATAAGGATTCTTACCAAAATCGAGCCAGTTGTCCACATAGAAATAACCCAACTTCAGGAAATTGCCCTGAGCATCACTGACCACAGCCAACATGCGGCTGCTGAGCAGAGTGATGGGGCCATAACTGCTCTTGTTGGGCAGGCGGACACGAAACTTTTCCTGAGCAGGACCCTCATAGAGAAGAGAATAGCCTGAAATTTCCGATTCCTGAACGGATGGTGCCTCTTGACACTCTTTGATCTGACCGCTCAATTCCTCTACCGTCTGAGTATGCCCCTGACGATATAGCGGAGCCTCATAAATCTGGAGTCTACTGAATTGACCAAGATACTGGGCATCCACCTCTCCCTCAAGGGTGACCCATTCTTTCGTGGCACGCTGCGATGTCATGCGTCCTGCATACACCTCGATGGGCATCTCATGAATCACGTTGATGCGGTCGATGAGCCATGTGCCACTCGTGCCATCCACGTTTTCCAAGCAGAAATCCAAGAGGTCTCCAGAGGCATTGGGAGTATCCGAAATATTGACATAATATGCCTTCATGGGACTATTTGGCAACACATCGAAGACCTTCGAGCCAGCCTCTTCCCAGACAGGATGCGAGGTAGTACGATAACAGAGACGCAGACGACTGGCATCACTCTGATTCTCGAGGACAATGAAGAAGGTATTGTAACGATCGAGAGGTGGGTTGTAGATGCTGTTGCGGCTATGTTGCGTCTTGTCCGTTGAGAGAGAAGCCTGACCCTTGAAAGTAAACCTCAGCGCGCCATCCTGTTCGCCTACGATACCCCCCTTGCCCTCGAAAGCATCCGAACTACCGCGTATGTTGAAATGAAGGTCCATAGGACGGGCAACACAAATGTTGTCGAGTAGAAAAGCGCAGTCTTTCCACAGGTCATCCGTCTGGTTCATCATGGATATCTCAATTCGCTGCACATGATGCAGGAAAGGACATTCCCCCAGATCAAACATGACGTTGCGCCACAGCGAGGGAATGTATTCGGCTTGACATTCATAGACTTGCCGGCCATCGCTAAGACGAAGACGCGCGAATTCCTTGCGGGCAGGACGTGCGGAAGGGGCAAGGATATGGAAAGAGAAAAGCGTACGCCCTCTGAAATCCAGCCCCTGAGGGAATACACGCACAACACCTTTCCACTGGTTGGCGGGCATCTCCTCAGCCGTGACCTTCACGCTGGCAGTTCCTTCCTGAGGGCCGTCATTCATCTCGCTTCCATCAGAGAGACTCAGGTTGCAGCCATCCATCGGAACCCAGCCATCCACTCCCTCGTTGAACTGTCCAAGCGGCAAAGGATCGTAATAGGAACAACGGCAACTGACATCATGCCGCACAACCTGAGCCGCCACATTCGTCGAGCTCAGGGCGATAAGTAAAAGCAGAAAAAATCCTGACACTATTTGAGTCCAACCATTTTCAGGATAGCGATGGCATCCTCGTCACGATCAGCTGCTTCCTCACGCAACTCCCGCAAGACCTCCTCGCCGTCCTTGTCGTTTTTCACCGCCTTCATGAACCAAGACTTTGCCTTATCCATGTCAGCTTCAGTTCCTTTACCTTTCATGTAGCACTTCCCCAGAGCCAGCTGAGCCTCTCCGTTACCTTGCTTGGCAGCCTTTGTGAAATACTGGAAAGCCTTCACGCGGTCTTCCTCCACGCCCTCTCCATTCTTGTAGGACTTGCCAACTTGGTACTGTGCTTTAGCAAAACCACGCTCAGCGGACTTGAGATACCAGGAAAAAGCCTCCTTATTGTCCTCTCTCACGCCATTTCCCTTGTCGTAGCAGCGTCCAAGCCGATACTGAGCCTTCTTGTGTCCCTTCTCGGCAGCTATCTTCAGCTTGGGAAAAGCCTCCGAATATTTCTTTGCATCATAGAGAGCTTTGCCCTCCTCGTAAAGTTTCTCAACGTTCTGTGCTCCTGCGGTAATGCAGAATGTACACATCAACAACCATGTCAATAGCTTTCTCATAGTCTTTTTTTAAATAATGTAGGTTCAACCAAATATTAAATTCCAATTACCAATGATTTATTGCTTATCGAGTACAAAGATACGATTTTTTTTCGTAACAGCAAAGAGTAATAACATTTTTTTAGAGAAGGACAAATCCTGTCAACATCATCAGTAAAAAAATCAAAAACGCTGTCAACGATGTCAGGAAGACTGTCAACCACATCAGGAAAAGACATAGAGACAAACGGAAAGTTGCATGTTGCAAAGTTGCATTTCGATTTTTCATTTTCTGTTGCATGAAGAGTGGGCTGAATTTTTATATTATATATTATAATAGTTTATTATAATATATAATATAAAGGTAAATATCCTTCTTTCTTGCCACTTTTTCAATTTTGCAAATGCAACTTTGCAACTTTGCAACACTCTAAAGCTAACATGTTGAAAATCAATTGTCCGACCGTAAATTCTCTTGCTTCTGCGAAATGCAACGCATGCAACGCTGAATTCAACACGTTGAAATGTGAAAGACAACGTGTTGAAATCCTCATCACAACACGTTGAGATTGCAAAGACAACGTGTTCTTCCGAGTAATCTGATCAATCGGAGTACTCAGAGTCCTCTGACAAATCC
>CAMKMK010000146.1 GCA_946413885.1 uncultured Prevotellaceae bacterium | reverse complement strand
CCAATCTCTCTTCTAAGGAAAATGTTGGTTGAGCCACAATCCAGCATCCATTTTGAGCAGAAAAAGGAACCTTCCGAAATCTTGACAAAACAGAGAATCAAGGTTTCAGAAGGTTCCGTTCAAGGTAAAGGCAGAGGTCTTCTGTCCGCTTCTAACTCTATCTATCTACTAGCCAAGCAGAGCTTGCGCATCTTTTAAACATCAATTCTTTATGATGATCTTGATCTTCACTATGCGCCGCTCATCCAATTCCATTACTTCGAAAGTGAACTTGCGATACGTTATCTTTTCGTGAAGTTCAGGGAAATCACCCTTTATCTCCAATAAGAGGCCTGCCAAAGTATCAGCTTCTCCCTCAACCTGCTCGAAATAATCATCATCCACCTTCATGATCTTCATGAAGTCTGTCAGTAGGGTCTTTGCCTCAAAGACATAAGTGTTCTGATTTAGGCGCTGATAGGGTTTCTCCTCGTCGTCGTATTCGTCGTTGATTTCTCCAACAATCTCCTCGATAATGTCCTCCATCGTGACGATACCGCTGGTACCTCCAAATTCGTCCACCACAATGGCGATATGCACCTTGTTGGCTTGGAAGTCACGCAACAGATCGTCTATCATCTTGGTTTCAGGCACAAAATAAGGGGGACGTATCAAGCTCTGCCAACGGAAATTGGCAGGTTTGTTCAGATGAGGCAACAAGTCCTTGATGTAAAGCACACCCTTGATGTTATCCTCAGTACCTTGATAGACGGGAATACGGCTATAATTGTTCTCGATGATGCATTTCAGCACATCAGGGTAAGACATCTTGATATCCAGATCCACCATATCCATTCTGCTCGTCATCACTTCACGAGCCATTTCACCACCAAAGCGGATGATTCCCTGTAGCATCTGGCTCTCGTCTGCAATATCTTTTTGATCCGTAAGCTCCATCGCTTTTTCCAGATCATCTACTGTCAGACTTTGTTCCTCGTGACTTACGATATGCTCAGTAAATGCCTTACTCTTAATGAGGATACTGCTCAACGGACGCCAGAATTTGTTCAACACCAATAAGACGGGAGCCACAAAGCGACAGAATGAAAGCGAGTGCTGGGCACTATAGATTTTGGGAATTATCTCACCAAAAAGCAGAAGCAGAAAAGTCAGTATGACGGTCATGAAGATAAATTCCAGCCATACAGCATTTCCAAATATTACCGTCTTAAGGAAGAAATAATTAAGAAGTGTGATGATGGCTATATTCACCAGATTATTGCAGATCAGGATAGTAGCCAAGAGTCGCTCGCTGTCGGCACGCAGCTTCAGTATCTTCGTGTCAGCAACGACCTTCTCTTCCTCGATGGCACTCAAGTCAGCAGGAGACAAGCTGAAGAAAGCAATCTCAGACGCTGAGATGAAACCAGAGCAAATCAGCAAAACACACGAGATTCCCAGCGCAATGTATGCTCCAAAGGTGGGTTGCTGGAAACTGATATTGCAGAAAGAATTCAGTAGTTCTTCCATCCGTTAAAAAGGAACGTTCTCCTCAGGTTGAGTGGTTGGAGTTGCCTGTTGAGGTTGTCCGGCTTGTGGTTGGGTAACCGGTTTGGGAGTCAGCATCTCCATCGCATCAGCCCAAATCTCTGTCACATAGCGTTTCACGCCATTTCTGTCGTCATAGCTGCGCGTATGGATTTTCCCTTCGATGTAGAGCTTGTCACCTTTTTTAACGTATTTCTCCACTATTTCAGCTAAATCCTTCCATAATACGATGTTGTGCCATTCTGTTCTGTCAGGGACTTCTGTACCATTCTGAAGCTTGTATCCACGCTCTGTGGTAGCCAGCGGCATACGAGCCACACAAACGCCGGCATCCACATATCTTATCTCAGGGTCCTTGCCCACATTGCCTATCAGCATTACCTTATTCATAATATCAAAGCTTGATTTGTCTGCAAAGTTAATACAATTAATTCAGAACTGCATAACTATTCGTGATAAATTTCTGAAAACATCTTCTCTATGATACGAAGAAGCAGTCGCGGCATAGCGAAATTCTCCAATTCATCGCGTTTTATCCATTGACCTTCAGGAAGATAATCTCTTGAGCGGTCTGACACGATGAAATGGTAACATTCTGCATGCAGGAGCTGATGACTCAATTGATGTGTCATTCCTTGAACCACCAACGTGCATCCTGGATATTTTTTTGCCATTTCATCGTAAGAAACAGGACCTTCTGTGGATTCAATGAGAGGCAGTTGATACAAACCTTGCCAGATATCTCCCGCTCCTCTGCGCTGAATCAACACCTCGCCATCCTTTGTCTCGATATACAGATAACTGAAATAGCGGTCACGAACTTTCGTTTTATGACTCTTGATGGGAAGCATGTTTACCTTTCCTTCCGCCAAGGCTACACAACTTTCCTGCAAAGGGCAATACATACAAAGAGGATTCTGGGGCGTACATTGAAGGGCGCCAAAATCCATGATGGCTTGATTGTAGAGTGCAGGATGAGCGGCATCGAGCATCTCGTCAGCTAATGCACGAAACATCTTCTGACCTGACGAAGTATCGATGGGAGTATCCAAACCCAGATAGCGACTCAACACGCGATACACATTCCCATCAAGCACGGCTCGAGGCAAACCAAACGAGATGCTGGCAATAGCTGCAGCCGTATAATCCCCCACTCCACGCAGATGGCGAATCTCCTCGTACGTGTCAGGGAAATGTCCCATTTCAACGATCTGCTTGGCGGCTGCATGCAGGTTTCTGGCACGGCTGTAATAGCCTAAACCTTGCCAAACCTTCATCACCTCATCCTCGCTGGCGGCAGCCAAGTCCTCAACCTTAGGGAAACGTTCCAGAAAACGATGATAGTAATCCATACCTTGCGCCACACGAGTCTGTTGCAGGATGATCTCAGATATCCATATACAATAAGGTTCGCGCGTCTCACGCCAAGGCAAATGCCTGCCGTTCTGATGGTACCACTTCTCGATTTCCTGCGTGAAGATTTCGTTCATTTACTCGTTTGAAATGTCATCCGTTACATGCAAAATTAGCCATTTAGGTGGAATCTGAAACCTGAAAATGAATATTTTCTTCAAAAAAAATACCTCATCCTTTACATTTTAGGATAAAAATTGTATTTTTGCACTTCGAAATGTAGAATTTTATAATAGTATTAACCCGTAAACAGTACAATTATGCCAAACGGAAAGAAGCATAAGAGACATAAGATGTCTACTCACAAGCGTAAAAAAAGACTGAGAAAGAATAGGCATAAGAGCAAGTAGGATCACTTCTCAGAAAAAAAGAAACTGCTCGGTGACTTCCTTTTGTCAAGGTTAGTCACCGAGTCTTTCTTTATGGACGTTAGGCTACATTCAAACGAAAAATGACAAGCGAAATATTTGTTGACGTTCAACCACGCAAGATTTCCATCGCCCTTACTGAGGATAAGAAGCTCGTGGAATATCAGGATGAGGAGCAGAGCGCCTCGTTCAACGTGGGCAACGTCTATCTGGCCAAAGTCAGGAAACTGATGCCTGGCTTGAATGCTTGTTTCGTGAACGTAGGCCATGAACGTGATGCATTTCTTCATTATCAGGATTTAGGAGAACAGTTCAATTCCTATACCAAGTATCTGCACCGCGTGCTTTCCGACAAGAAGAACCTCTGCCCGTTCGAGAAAGCGATTCCTCAACCCATTCTGGAAAAGGAAGGTAGCGTGCAGTATGTCCTCAAGTCAGGACAGGAACTACTGGTTCAGATAGTAAAAGAGCCGATAAGTACCAAGGGGCCACGCATCACGTGCGACCTCTCCTTCCCAGGCCGTTATCTGGTCATGGTACCCTTTGGCGACAAAGTGTCCGTCTCCACCAAGATCAAGAGCAGCAGCGAGCGTGCACGTCTGAAACAAATCATCCAGAGCGTCAAGCCCAAGAACTGCGGCATCATCGTCAGGACCGTCGCTGAGGGGAAACGTGTGGCTGAGTTGGACGCAGAGATGAAGATGCTGTACAAGCGCTGGGAGGACATCCTGACCCGCGCCATGAAGGCCAAGGAGAAGCCTGCCCTGGTTTACGAGGAGACCAGCCGCACCGTAGGCATGTTGCGCGATCTGTTCAACCCCAGCTTCGAGAACATCTACGTGAACAACGAGGACGTATTCAACGAGGTTCGCGACTACGTCAGCATCATTGCCCCTGAGTGCGCCAAGGTTGTCAAGCTCTACAGGGGCAAACTGCCCATCTTCGACAACTTCGACATCACGCGCCAAATCAAGTCCAACTTCGGACAGACGGTAAGCTACAAGCATGGAGCCTACCTCATCATTGAGCATACTGAAGCCCTCCACGTGGTGGATGTCAACAGCGGAAACAGAGCCAAGGCCGACGGACAGGAAGCCAACGCCCTCGAAGTCAATCTGGGAGCAGCCGATGAGCTGGCACGGCAGATGAGACTGCGCGATATGGGCGGCATCATCGTGGTGGATTTCATCGACATGAAACTGGCAGAAGATCGTCAAAAACTCTACGAGCACATGGTGGAGAACATGAAGCGTGACCGCGCTCGACACAACATCCTGCCCCTGAGCAAGTTTGGCTTGATGCAGATTACCCGTCAGCGCGTGCGTCCCGTCATGGAAGTCAAGGTGGACGAAACCTGCCCCACCTGTCACGGCAAGGGAACCATCAAGAGCAGTTTCCTCTTCGACAAAGTCCTCTCAGGCAAAATCCAGCTGCTGATCAAGAAGTTGGACATCCACAAGTTCACGCTTCACGTCCACCCTTATGTGGCAGCCTACCTCAACCAAGGCTTCTTCTCCATCAAGCGACGTTGGCAATTCGCCTACGGATTCGGCATCAAAGTCATCCCCAACCAAAGCCTCGCCTTCCTCGAGTACAAGTTCTTCGATTCCAACGGCGACGAGATAGACCTGGCAGAAGAAATAGAAATCCGATAAGGGAAACATACCCATTCATAGCTACACGTACAACACGAAACAGCAAAAGAGATTATTATCAACATTTATCAACAACCCAATAAACAAGTTAAGAAAACTATGAGAAAGTTCTTCAGAAAAGCAATCCTCAGCGTTTGCATCCTCAGCATGGGTCTTGTCAACGTATCATGCGACAGCGACACCATCACAGAATTGATTACCATCCTGATTACCAATCTGGTTGGTCAGCAAGGTACCACCTACACTTTCACTGGTACAGGTACGGCACAAGAGCTGATCATGCAGAGCGACGGCCAGTATCAGTATGGCAACGCTACGCCCGCCAAGTTCAGCGGCAACTTCAGCGTGACTGTCAACAACACTTTAGCCAACATGACAGTTCCTGGAATGACCGTGAATGGCGCCACCATGTCAGCCATCAATTTCTACAACCTTAGCATGACTGCAACCTCCAACAACACCACCTTGGACGTAGGCGACAGCACCTCAGCTGAAGGTTCTCTGACCGTCAACGGCACTACCTATGAGGTCAGCAACGTTTACATGGAAACAACTGTCACCAACCAAAAGCTCACCATCACCATAATGAGTATCTACTTTGGTGAAAGCAATCAGTATGTCATGAACCTGACCTATCTGGGTAATGGTGTAACGGAACAGTAAAAAGTTATTCATCCTATCACCTTCACGATAGGATAAACCTCAAAAACTAACCAGGAGGCCAAGATGACCCAGGCTGAGCTTGCCAAGCGTACTCAGACGACCAAGTCATATATCTCTAAAATAGAAAATGGAGTCATCACACCCAGTGTAGGAGTTTTCTATC